>JALGVI010000169.1 GCA_029838215.1 Candidatus Helarchaeota archaeon
AATGCTTGAGCCAAGAAAGTGAAGTTTTCCAAATTTGTTTTAAAATTAATACTTTGAAACTGCTTCAGTAGAGTTCCTGTTAGTATTCGGACAGGAAGCAAGAATGGAATGACTCCAATTTCAGCAGTTTTCTTGATACCTTCCTTAAGAAGATGTTGTCGTTCACCTAAGCCCATGAGAATGAAGGTAGAAACTTGATTTTCCCCAAAAACTTTGATGGCATTTTTCCAACTGGTGTAATAATCCTGTACAGATGCACTCAGAAATTTGCCAGGACAAGTGGATTCTAATACCAAGGGGTCATAGTTTTCTAAATGAATGCCTATTGTATCGGCTCCAGCACTTTTTAATCGTTCCAATTGTTCGATATTAATCGGTTCAATTTGAACGTGAAGAGGGACATTCGCTTCTTTCTTCATCGCTTTAAGAATGCGGCAGTACGTTTCAACTTCCATTTCACGCTTGGCTAAAGAACCAGATGTAAGCGTGACGTGTGAAACGACGTTTTCTTCAATTCCCGCCCTTAAAACTTCAACCAGCATCTCGGGCGATTTCTGGGATTCAGCATGATTCATTTCCAAACTAAGTTCGATTCCACAGAATTTGCATTGAAGCCCGGAATGCCAATAGATGCATTTTTGGATGACCGTGGTCGCCAAGCATTCTTTCCCGTGCAATAACGCTATCTTTCTCATTAGAATGCCTTTGGATGTTTTCTTCTCGTAAAATTTGGGAGGAGGGATTCTATGCATGGTCGTTATCGGTTTTTCGTCATCCAACAGGAGCCACTCATTTTTATCAGTGTTCTGAAAACGAAGAGAAGATTTTTCTACCAACGGACCTTGCAATGGCACGTTCACGATAGAACCATTCTCAAATTCAAAATATCCGCCTCCAGCAGGACCTGCACCTGCCACTCGCCCTTTATCGTATATCGAAGCAATCCTTGCTCCAAAAGTCAATAATTTAATTTTTGTTTTTGCAATGTCCTTCAAAATAAATGACCCGTTGATCAAATTACGTAATTCTAGAGTTTATTTTTCATGAAAATTATAAAAAATTTCCGCTCATTTGCTGTAAAGTTGTAAAACACCCATGCTCATCAAAACTGAGCCCGTGATGGCTAAGAGTGGAGTGCCATAATGGATGAAGATTTCTGATAAGTAAATCGTAATTGACATGGACTCGGGATTATCACCTGCAACTCCAAAAACAAACAAAGCCGCACCCAAACTTAAGAGTAGCCAAGGTAAACGCCTGTCAGCATGTTTCTTTATTGCAAATGTTGCAAAAAGAACTGCAGGAAAAAACCCTGCGATGAAGAAGAAAATTATCACGATGATTAAAATTAATTGCAGGACGTATTGTGCCGATACACCCGGTGCTATTGTGAGCAATAAGACGATCATCGTTCCTTCCATCGCCGATGCATATGTCATCGTGAAATAGGATTTTTTCTCGAGAAGTGAATTTTCGATCATGAAATAAAAGAATCCAATGACAATCCATGAAAGACCGACCGCAACCACTCTCAAGATATAATTGAGTCCGTATAGCCTATAATTGCTTAGAAGAAGGTCGTAATACGAGCCAACATAATATCTTCTTATGGTATCAATGATCCGAACGATTCCCCAACCAATTAAAAAGACCATTATGCCTGAAAAGAACGGTCTTGCTTCTTTATCACTTTTTATCAGTTTATAGAAGAAAAAACCCCCCAAAAAGAGGAAAATCAGTGCGGCAATATTCCATAAAATTGGTTCGGTTATCGGATCTACGAAAAAAACCATTGTACTTCACTTCTTCAAGCATGATTAAAGCAGAAAAAGAAATCTCGTAATTGAGTATTTAAATTTACACATATATGTGGACCAGCCGGGGCTCGAACCCGGGACCTCCACGTTGCGAACGTGGCGATCTACCAGCTGATCTACTGGCCCGAGAAAAAAAAAGAAAAAAAAATTATTTTCCTGCATCCATTTTGTCTAGGATTTCTTTTACTACCAATTTATTATAGTTATCCTTGAGATAGTTCTTGATTTCGGGTAACCGACTTTGCCATTCAGGATACATTCGATTCTTAAACGTTGCTGGCGTGGGCATTTCGACATTTATTTCCTTGCCTTCTTCTTTCTTTCGCTTTCGTATTGCTTCAATCATTTCATATTGAAGGCTCTTGGGTAACATTTCGAACCGTGAAAATTGATAACCGAATATGGCTTTTCCCTGCGTGGCGGCACGGAATTCATCTGCGATTGTTTGTCCACCTTTTAGATTGACGGCTTCACTTGCAGGAATTTCTCCTTGAATTTCGGCAGAGCCTCCTACCTGAACGCTATTTATGACTTTGCCGCGGTGCTGCGTGATGATCGTCATTAATGAACCCATGGTATCAATTGGAGTTTTAATATCTAATCGCAGGATTGGTTCAAATAAGGCAGGATTCGAGGATAAAAAGGCGATGTTATATGCAGAATTCGCCATTACAAAGATTTGTCCGCTACGCGTGTGCGTTGGATCTTCGTGAATGGTGGCATCGGTTACAACGAACTTAATTCCCATTGCAGGTTCTTTCGCCAGGCTACAATTCATGCAAAAATCGCGAAATGCAGAAATGAGATATGATTTTATTCGATCGAGGCGTTGGACCCCAACACTGCCATTGACCAAGATGTTATTTCCTTCGATTGCCCAGATACGTCGTGCTTCTTTTTTGTCCCATCCAGCTTCTTTCCGCAGGATCTCGGCTCGTACTTTCGGTTCTTGCATTTCAAAAATCTTCTTCTCTTGGACGAGCTTCAAGGACTCGGGATCAAGTGGTTCAACATAGCCCTTTAGTTTATTATGCCCTTCCGTACACTTGGTATTTATTTCAGGACTTCTCATTAATGGAACTTCATGGTATACCGTAATGGGCACGCCTATCTTGATTGAGATTTCATCTTGAATCCGTTCCGTTATGATCTCAATTTGAAGTGGGTCAATCCCGCTCAAAATGTATTCCTTGCTCACGTCGTCTCGTCTGAACGAAGCCGTAGGGTCTGCCAGAACCCACTTTTTAACCACTCTTGAGGATTTTCCGGTTTTATACTGACACTAACAACAGGGTCCGAAACATATGCAATTGCTTCAAAACCCTGCATCTCATCCTTATATTTTTCAGAACAGAAAGTCTCTCCTGCAGGTTGAATGTCAGGCAATTCTAGAGCAAATAGATTTCCCGCAGGGATCTCATCGCACTGTAGAAGGCTGTCAATTTCCATTATGCCCAAACGGCGAATGCGAAAGGTTTTCCTGGCGTTCAAGAGAAAAAGCGTATCACCGGCGCGAATCGTTCCACTCCACACGCGACCAATTAATATAACGCGCTTTGTCTTGGGATGAACGAAAAGC
>JALGVI010000110.1 GCA_029838215.1 Candidatus Helarchaeota archaeon
AATAATTGTTTCATCAGGATAAATCTTTTATACTCATCTGAAAAGATCTTTCCCAATGCGGTATCAAGAAGTGCCTGCACGACCTTGAGAAATTCATCTAAAGAGACCTTATCCTCTTCAAGTCTCGAGATCACGTCGAGTAATTTTAAATTCTCATTTTTTGGTAATAATTCTTTTATTAAATCACCAAAAGCACGGATTCCACAAAAGAAAAATGTTTCTGTTGCCATTATTTCACCTCAAAATCCTTGTCTGCTGATAGACTCTTGCCTCGATTCATGATTGTACTTGGATCTATGTGAGTCTTCCATGTTTTCAAAAGACGCCAATATCCTGGGAATAGAAATGGTCCCATTGCTTCCATGTAATCCCGCGAGAAGAATATGTAGAACACCAAGCAATCCCTGCGGCGGAGAAAACTATAATATGATCCAATTTGATGTGCCGACATTGATTTCTGAAAATCAACAGGATCAAAGGGATCGAAGTATAAGTCCATCTCTTGCATGCCATAATGCATGTCGTCAATGGGTTGGTTATAACAAGCGATTTCGTATGGTCGTGGAGCATATTCCAAAGCGGCTTTTTCTGTATACCTGAAGATTTCATGGGCATCGTCTTGGCTAAGGAAAGGTGTATTCCCACCAAATGCTCCGTGAACCCTAAACGCTCGAGCTGAAAGAAACATGAAATCAATTAATCGCCGCGGTTCCTCCGTGACAGGACCCAACTTAGAATTTGGTCCCGGTGCAGCGGCTTGAATCATTGGTTTGTATACCGAATCCATGGTTGCCATTTGTAATGATTTAAAGTTTTTCCGGATGATCTTTTTTAATCGTTTCGTATTGAATTCAATTCGTCGTGGAGTTCCTTCCAAGACAATTGTCAAAAGTGCCTCAAATGCTGGTGTCTTCATCATTTCCTGAGAACGGACTTTCGTTGGACCAAAAATCATTGAAATGTATGGCCAGCGAGTCATGAAAGCGTTTGAATACACGCCATATTTTACTAACGAATTAAGTAGCTTAAAACAATCTTCAAGTGGTCCCAGAATATACACGTAGCCATCTGGAGCGCCACCTTCTCTTGCTTCCATCTTGGGATAAAGTTTAATTTTGGCTTTGGTACAGACTCCCAAAGTACCGAATGCCTCAAGGAAAATTCCGCTGATATCTGGTCCCGGGGAATGTTCCCAGTTTTCGCTATCTTCACCAGCAGGATGTGCAAAGCATCCCATTTTAAGGATTTCACCATTTGGAAGAACCCACTCATATCCCAAGACGTGTTGATCCCCTAATCCATATTTAGCACTATACGTGGAGATACCACGACATGCTACAAAGTTACTAATGACCTTTACAGTATGAGGACCGCTCGGTTCGGGCGTGAATAAGCCGTGCTTCCAAGCTTCAATTTGTAGCATTCCAAACGTCACGCCCGGTTCAATAACGGCAGTCATGTTGAAGGGGTCCAATTCAAGAATTCTATTCATGAGTTTAAGGTCTAAAATAATGCCACCTTTTTCTGGAATGACTGCTCCTGAAATGTTTGCTCCCGTTCCTTTGGGGATGATCGGTATTTCATGCTCATGAGCAATTCGCAAGACGCTTGCGATCTCGTCCCTGTTTCTGACCAGCACGACATAATCCGGTCCGCGTGTTCGAACAAATTGATCTCGACTATAGCCTATGCAAACCGCCGGATCATTACTTGCATTTTTTTCTCCTACGGCTTCTTGGAGAAGTTCTAAAATCTTATCTTTAGCTTCTGTCAATTTATAACGCCTCCTCTGGCCAGAGTTTCCCTGGATTCAGAATATTGTTAGGGTCAAGCATTTTTTTGACTGTTTTCAACCATTTAACGTAATTTGGGGTTCGTGATAGGATCATCTGTCTCCAAGGACCATGCAGTCTATCTATGATTCCACCATTTGTGATTATCCATTCACTTGCTTCAAGGAAGAATTCGTTCACTACATTTGCCATTTCGGGTTCTGCATCATCTGAATAGAAGGTATACTCCATGTATCCTATTCGTGCCTGCTCGATGGGTAGGAAATAGCCGAATAACTCGTCTTTAGGATATGCATAATGCGCTGCAAAATTCAACATTTCTTCCGTGAAGCGTAAAATGGTTTCAAATCGAGCATAATATGGCAAAACACGGCAAGACTTCCGAAAACGACGGAAGTTCATCAAGCGATTTGGAAGATTTAGTTCTGAAAGCAATATTTCTTCAATATTGGGCGTATTCGTGTTAATCTTATATGTTCCTGTTGAAAAATGGATGCCTATATCTTCTAAATCTGCTTCATGCACGGCAAGTTCTTCGTCTTCCCAACCAGAGATGCTTAACAACAGCGTCCATGGGGGCAAAATCTTGCGTAATGACTCAAATTGTTTTTTATCATTTGCAAGAATGGCTGCCATGTTGAAATTACTGATACCCAAGCATTCCCGCCCTATTTCAAGGGATTTCACGTGGCGCGCATCTATTAATAATTCTTCCAAATCATCATATGGCTTTAGGAGAACTTTCCTTAATGTCGGAACGTGCTTAAATTTTAACGTGAGTTCTGCGACAATCCCCATCGTGCCTTGAGCACCCGTAAACACGCGTCCCCAATCGGGTCCTACTGGACCAAAATGACATATGCCAGGTCTTTGGGGGACTATCTCTCCCGAACCCGTGTGCAATGTCGTGCCATCAGCACGCATGACCAACATGTCCATGATGCATTGCGACCCTTCTGATAGTAGTATCATGGGTCCCGAAAGCAAAGGTGTCCGCTCAATATAGGCAGTCAATACCGAAGCTTGACTCGGAAGCCCTAACGGAACCATGCATTGATAACCTTTTTCATTTAAGTAACTCTGAAGTTCCTCAAAAGTCACACCGGGTTCAACCGTGACATTTCTATCAGTTCCTTCAATTAAGTTCTTGATTTTTTTCATGCTTGTCATGTTCAGTAAAATGCCGCCATGTTCTGGAATGGCACCATCACTATAATCAAATGAAGATGATTTTGGAACAACCGGAATTTTAAAATCATTAGCTATTTTCAAAATTGTTCGTATTTCAGATACGGATGAAACATTTACAATGATATCCGGGTTCCCGTGTTCAATCAAGTGAGCAGGTGAATCAATGACATTTTGTGCACCCAATGCTGACTTGATTTTATTCTTTATTTCCTCGTCCAAATTAATCACCAATTGATAAATATAAAAGTTAAAAAGAATTGAGAAAAGGTCGAATCCCCTCGACCAGTGCTTCTTTGGCTTTCTTCTTAGTGTGGAAAACTGCAGATAAGGTCAATATCAAGCGCGTGTAGGCAATGTCAAAATCTAGTGTCTTGTCTATTTTTATGCGTCCATCGAGAACGGCATTCATCAAGATCCTGTCTCCTTCGGCATATCTTCGTAGGAATTCAGGCGTGATCGTCACGACGGGTAATGCGTCAAAATCATCTTCTTTTGGCGCGTCTATCGAGATATGTGGCTTATTGGGATTAATCTTGATTTTCCAAGGTGAATGATAGTCCGATGTTAGGATGAATGCCTTATCTGCCACGCGATTTAATTGTTTTAGAGAATGTTCTTTAACATCTGGTGCTGACAACATTGCATCGAATAACAATTCTGCAATGGCACCTAAAAGTTGCTTTAGCTTGTCTTCTGATATTGATCTTGCTTGGATTTGCTCTACGATTTTTTTAAGACCACCATTTTCGGGAATGACTTCTGCTAGAATAGCACTAAACGATTCAATTCCAAACAAAAGATATCGCTCATTACCCATTATTCATTCTCCTCGAGACATTCAACTATATATTCCGTGACATCTTTGATCTCAACTTTTTCCAAGCTCTTTTTGTTAGCATCTTCCATGTTTAACTTGCAGAATGGACAACAAGATAAAAGCACGGATGCTCCTGTGGAGAGTGCCTCTCTCAAGCGCTCTTTTGCCGTGTCAAGTGCCATTTCTTTGAATGCTGATTTTACACCACCGCCAGACCCGCAGCACCATGCGTTGAACTTGTTGCGATCCATTTCAATCAGTCGGGTTCCAGGAACTGATGTTATAACATCTCTGGGTTCGTCATATACATCACAATGTCGCCCTAAATGGCACGGATCGTGGTAGGTTACAATTGCTTCCTTACGGTTCAATTTTAGTTTCCCATCTTTGATTTCTGAAGCTAAAAATTCGCTAACATGTTGTAATTCAACACCCAAGTCGCCAAGCTCTTCTTTATAATCATCTTTAAACGTTCGGAAGCATCCTGCACAAGAAAAAATCACTTTTTTAGCACCCACTTTTCGAACAAGATCCATGTTATGGTTCATGCATGCGATTCCTGCTTCATAATATCCAGTCCGCAAGAGTGGAGAACCACAACAATATTCCTCGGACGAAATTGTATAATCCACGCCTAATTTGTCTAATAGTTTAACCGTATTTTCGGCAATCTCCTTCGTGCGGTATGAAGAAGTACAACCCACGAAGTAAAGGACTTCTGCTTGCTCTTTCAAATCTTTCTTCTTTGACCATCTAGTACGCTTCTCGTGTGCTTCCTTGTAAGGATTATGATTTTGTTCAATGCTCTCTTTGAAGGCTTGATGTGCTGGTTGACCAAATCCATCTTTAACCAATTTTCTTCGCAATGCCTCAAAAACATTGAGTGGTTCAAGCTCGATGAGGAAATTACACTGAACATGACAATTTCCACAAAGAGTGCACGAATATACAATATCCGATAATGTCTTTGTAGGGACGAGCTCTTCTTCAATAAGCCCGCGAGCGATTTCCATCCGTCCGCCAGAGTGATGTGAATCGAATCCAAACTTAACGCCGGATGGGCAATTATAATAAAACTCCGCATTTTGAACAAAGTATGGATTTATGAACCAGCAATTAGCGCATTTTGTACAATGCCAAACCATTTCGTGGAATTCCACTAAATCTTTTACCATCTTTTTTCAGACCTCACAATAATAATTTTCCTGGATTTAATATGTGATTTGGATCGAGCATTTTTTTCACGGTTTTCAAAAACTCATGATAATTTCTACTTCGACTATAAATCATGTCCGACCATATTCCATACGGACGATCAATAACTCCCCCCAACGTCAATATCATTTCGCTGGCGGCTTGGAAGAGATTTTGAACTTTATAATGTGCATCTACGTCAATGGGATTTGAAAAGAAATTAAGCTCACAATAACACGTTCGAGCCTGTTCAATGGGCATGATGAATCCGTACATTTCTTCACTCGAATATCCATGTTCTAAAGCAAGATCTTCCATTGTTTCAAAGAATTCGGGCAGTCGATCCAATTCCGTATAAAATGGTATTGTTTTGCAAGAGGGTTTGTATGCCCTGTATTTAACCAGTCTATTCGGAACGAAAAATTCGTCAAGGAGAATTTTTTCCAAGTCTACTCCATCAAAAAGAATGGAATAGGTCCCTGTCGAGAATTGAATGTTCAGACCATCAAGTTCTTCTTCGAATATCTCAATCTCTTCTTCTTCCCAGCCGTTTAAATTCAATACCAACGTCCATGGGGGCAATTTTGAGAGTATGCTCTCTATTTCCGATTGTTGTTTCGCAATTAGACAAGCCATGTTCAATGCACTAATTGCCAAACATTCCTTTCCAATTTCAATTCGTTTAATCTTGAAGAATACATCAATTAACTCTGCTAAATCATCAAAAGGTTTTAAGAGAATTTTTTGAAGCGGAGCGATGTGTTTGATTTTTATTGACATTTCCGCCACGATGCCCATGGTTCCTTGAGCACCCGTAAACACTCGCCCCCAATCAGGACCTGCGGGACCAAAATGTGCAAGATTTAACTTTGTGGGAATGACTTCACCCGATCCCGTGTGTAATGTGCTTCCATCTGCTAAGACTACTTTCATGTCAAAAATGCATTGTGAACCTTCTGAGAGAATGATGATGGGTCCTGATAATAATGGCGTGCGTTCTAAATAACTCGAGAGCACGGATGCCGACCCTGGTAAACCCAATGGAACCATGCATCTATAACCCTGCTTTTTTAATTCGTTTTGAAGTTGGATGAATGTCACGCCCGGTTCTATCGTCACGTAGCGATCACATCCCCCAACAATTTGTTTTATCTTGTTCATTTCACGTAAATCAAGAAGAATGCCTCCTTGTTCCGGTTTTGCCGCATCAAAATAATCAATACTTGACGATTTCGGAACTACAGGGATTCCTTTTTCATTTGCCAGTTTTAGAACATGTTGTATCTCCTCTACCGTCTTGGCTTTTACTATATAATCAGGATTACCCGCGTTTAATAACTCTCCAGATTCCGTAATGACTCGTTCGGGTCCTACAATCGTCTTAAGTTCTTCAATAATTGTCATTTTACTCGTCTCCATTTGCGTCAAGGCATTTACCTCTATTCATGATATCGTGGGGATCTAACAATTTCTTCCATTTTTTCAAGAGCTTCATGTATCCCGGGAATAAAACCGCTCCACATGATTCCATGAAATCATTTTCCATGTATAAATAATAATAAAGGCTATCTCTATTTTTGAAAAAACTCTTGCACATGGCTGCTTGGAAAGCTGATAATGCCATGCGTGAATCTTCGGGGTCAAATTGGTTGAAGTATAAGTCCATTTCTTGCATTCCAAAATGCAGGTCATCTACTGGTTGGTGATAGCAGGCGATTTCTTCAGGGCGAGCAGCGTAGTCCTTCGCCGAGGCTTCAGTATACTTGAAAATGTCATAGGCATCGTCCACGCTTAACCACGGCGTGTTGCCACCAAATGAACCATGCACCCGAAATGCACGTGCAGACATGAACATGAAATCCAAGATCCGTCTCGGGTCTTCTATAACTGGCTCTAAGGGTGAATGTGGACCTGGTGCCGTGACGGACAGCATTGGATCATAAAGTCCTGCCAAAGACGTGACTGTTGCATCTTTCAAGCCCAGCTCCTTTACGATCCGCTTGAGACGTTTCTCGTAATATTTTGTTCGCCGCTCCGATCCCTCTAATACTATTGTGAGCATGGCTTCGAAGGCTTGACGTTTCATCATGTCCTGACTATCCTTCTTTTTAGGACCGAAAAGCATCGCCACGTAAGGCCATCTCATCAGGACGGCATTCGAATAACATCCATATTTAACAAGAGCCCGAAGAGCTTTAAAACATGATTCAAGGCTACCTATGATTGCCACGTAATTGTCCGGAGCACCACCTTCAAACGCTTCAAATTTTGGATACAATTTGACTTTGGCTTTTACACATACACCTAAATCTCCGAAGGCTTCCATGAAAAGACCACTTAAATCGGGTCCCGGCGCGTGTTCCCAATTACTCGATTCTTCACCTGCGGGATACGCAAAGCATCCCATCTTGACTAATTCCCCATTGGGAAGAACCCATTCGTAACCCAAAACATGACGATCGCCTATTCCATACTTTGCAGAATATGTCGAAATACCTCTTGTACCAAAAAAGTTGGAGATCACTTTTACAGTATGCGGTCCACTGGGTTCTGGCGTGAATAAACCCTGTTTCCACGCTTCTATTTGCAGGGCTCCAAATGTAACACCTGGTTCTACTGTTGCCGTCATGTTGATCGGGTCTAATTCAAGGATGCGATTCATCCTTTTCAAATCGAGTATGATACCTCCGCGTTCTGGAACAGCGGCTCCAGCTAAGTTTGCACCTGTTGCTCGAGGCAAGATCGGGATTCTATGCTTGAATGCAACCTTCATGACTGCCTGAAT
>JALGVI010000002.1 GCA_029838215.1 Candidatus Helarchaeota archaeon
GGACAATAAAGCCAACAACGCAAACAAGTTAATTTACCCGTTTTTACCGTCAGGCATTTTTCTTCGTGGAGAATTGGGCAAAGTGTTCGCCACGATCCGGTTTTTCCAGCTTCGCCTTCAGTGGGAAATGCCACAGATGAGATCGGTCGTTCTTCATCCATTATTTTCACCAAAATGCGTGATTTCGTGAGTACGGCGTGCAGATTCAGCATTCTTTCCGCCATCTTTTGGAAATCGTTCCTGAATCACGGTCATGATTTGTTCGAGGGAAACAAGCTTTGTCGCCCTTATGACAGCCCCGAGAATGGGTGTATTCACCACCAACAATCCCGCGGCATATAAATCTAAATCTTGAGCCACTCGAGTTGCATCAGCAGTTACAACCTTGTAACCATTAAAGTGGAGTTCTTCAGGTGTCTTGGAGGAATTAAGTATAATAAGACCCTCCTTCTTAAGTCCAGCCGTAACGTTTACGTCCTTTAGAAGAGTCTCATCTAAAATGATAACGATATCGGGTTCTGTTACACTGGAACGGAGATAGATCTTGCCATCTGCAATTCTCGTCGATGCAGAAATGGGAGCACCACGCCTCTCAGCACCAAACGTAGGTGAAATTGTAACGTATTTATCAGAATACGTAAAAGCAGCTTTTGCTAAAATTTGCGCGGCAGTAATGGCACCTTGTCCACCTCGACCGTGCCAGCGAATTTCGATCAGATTTTTCATACGAACCACGTTTGTAGATATTTGTTTAAAACACGAGAAGAGTAATCAACAACTCTCGCAATACGTGATCTTGAAATTTAAAGCCAATAATAAATTTTCCTATTTTTTATCGCAATAAATCAATTTGAAAAAAACGATTCTTAACGGAAGTTGAACAAAAAGAAATCATCTATAAAACTTAAAAAAATAAAAACGTCCTTATTGAATTAGTGGATTATCATGAATAAATTTCTTGTCATTGCCCATCGCGGAGCAAGTGGAACATCATTTGAAAATTCGCCTTCTGCTTTCAAAAAAGCCATTGCATTGGGAGCGGAAATGATCGAAACAGATGTACAAATGACAAGTGATGGAGAATTAGTCTTAATGCACGATAATTCACTTAAAAGATGCACGAATGTTTCGGGTAGGATTTCTAAACTAACACTTGCACGACTAAAAGACATAAAGCTTAAAAATGGAGAGGACATCTGGACTGTTGAACGATTACTGGAAGAATCACGCGGCAAAATTCAGGTCAATCTCGAAATTAAAGCACGACATATAGAAGAGCGATTAATCAAACTCGTTAAAAAAATGGACTTGCGATCCCAAGTTCTATTCACGAACTTTAATTTTAAAAGCATTCAAAAGATCAAGCGACTTGATCCGACCTGTCGCGTGGGATTATTGACGATATTCACCCTTCCGATAACGGCGAAAGCACTCTACTTGTCGAAACTTGTTCGAATTGGAGGGGAAGCACTCTGTCCGCAGCATGCAACAATTACTCGAAGTTTAATTCAGAAATGCCATGAAAATCGGTTGAAGGTTTTCACGTGGACAGTTAATGAAGTGGCTAGAATGAAAATGTGCAAGGAATTTGGGATTGATGGCATCATGACAGATCATCCCGAATTAGCCTTGTCATTAAGAAAAAGAGAGTCACGTTAATTTAATAGGTAGATTTGTCAGGAAGAAATATGTCATGTGGATGTGTTTCTTTAGTTCCTGCTTGACTTATTCCGATGAATTTTGCTTTCTCCCACATTTCTTTTATCGTGCGTGCCCCGACATAGCCCATTGCAGCTTTCAATCCACCAATGAATTCATGTAAGACGTCAGCAACCGTTCCCCTGAAAGGTACATAACCCTCAACGCCTTCGGTGATGTCTTTTGATGGTTGACTATATCGATCTAAGGCAAACCTCCGCTGCCTTGCCGCTTCGGAACCCATTCCGTAATATTGCTTGTAATATCGTCCTTCAAATCCGATCAAGCGCCCAGGAGATTCTGACGTTCCTGCGAAGATATTTCCAATCATGACTGCACTTGCTCCCGCACTAATGGCCAATGCAACATCACCGGGATTCTTAATGCCGCCATCAGCGATGATCGAAACATTTCCTCCAACTTCAGATAGGGCATCTGCACAATTAGCCGTAGCGAAGAGCGTGGGTGCTCCTGCACGCGTCACGACACTCGTGCTACAAATTGAACCCGATCCAATCCCTGCCCTTAATCCAGCAATGCCATCTAATTTCGTCAAACAATCAATTGCTGCTTCGTACGTTCCGATATTTCCAACGATCATCGGGATTGCCAGTTGTTTCAGGAGCTTTTTCGTAGCAGAAAAGCAATTTTGGTTATGAAAATGAGATACATCGGTAATAATGACATCTGCCACTTTCGCAAGTGCCATAACCCGATCAGCGTCAAATGGAGATATCGCAGCACCGCACAAGAGGGAACCATCTTTTCCACGGCTTGCGTTTGGGAATTTACCTTTTAACATTAAATCTTTCACGGTTATTAAGCCGATCAATCTTCCATCATCGGTAACGGGAAGCTTTTCAATGCGGTGTTTATGAAGCAATTTTATGGCTTCATCTATCGAGATATCCTTTGTTGCCGTCACGACATCTTTTGTCATGACATCTTTCACCAAGAGTTTCTCAGTATCTTCTGCAAAGCGGACATCCCTACCCGTCACGATCCCTATTAAACGCCCCTTCTCAACAACTGGAAGCCCGTTTATGCTTTTCTGATTCATCACGTCCAAAGCCCTTGCCACGGGTTCATTTTGAGAGATCGTAATGACATCGGTAATGATGAAAGATTCTGCCCGTTTCACTTTTTTTACCATTTCTACCTGTTCATCAGTAGAGCAATTTCGATGGATGAACCCTAGACCACCCTGTCTTGCAAGAGCAATCGCCATGTTAGTTTCTGTTACGGTATCCATTGGTGAGGAGATAAATGGAATTTGCAAGGACATGTGTTCGGTAAAATTTGTCATTATATCAACATCTTCAGGTTCAACAGACGTGAAACCGGGTAATAACAATACATCATTAAAGGTTGTTGCTACGTTGGCGTGAATTTTATCTCGAAAGTGAGTTTTTGGCATTTTCAATCCCTTGAAAGCAATTTTTAACAATATAATCAATAAGGCTTTTTAAAACTTCTGATGTTTTTTTTTCTAAAATGAAAACGATACCGATTTTAAATTGCGATTTCAGTTCAAAATTCATGGACTTTAGAAAATGAAATTCATTCCTGATTTCCGAGCTCATTTTTTTCTTTGATTAAATTACCAAAGATAATTTTTTTTGCAAATTTGCTAATTATTTAACAGGCTTTTCTTGACTTCTAACGTGACGTTAAACTTTTATGTTAAAACTTGCAATAAAAAATTACTCCAAAAACAAAATCAGGGAAAAAAAAATTTGAGAGGTGAAGCAAGACTTTTGTCTTGCGGATGATCTTTACCAATTTTTTTCCTCGATTAGTTAGGAAAAATTAAAAAACACAAAATTGGTGAAAAACAATGAGTGAAAAAGGCGGATCTTGGTTTTTTGGAATTATCATGATTTTAGCTGGTGCCCTTTTAGTCGTATTGGGAATTGCAGGTCCAATCGTTGGTCCTATTCTGGCAATAATCCCAGGATTTCAAACAGTTGCTACGAAGATTATCAATACGTTTTCAAGCGGTGCAGCAGGAATGATCACCAAAGGTGGTATGGCAGTTGTTTCAGGCATCGGATTGATTAAAGATGAAGAATGGGCTTTAGGTATGGCAATTCTTTTATTAGTCCTTGTTGTCGTTGATTCAATTAGCTATACAATCAGCTGGGCAATCACCGCAGCATTAGCAATGATGGCTCTTAATCCATTTGGTGCTATCGATCCTTTGGGCATTTTAAACGTCATTCTGTTCATTGTTGGTGTCGTAGGCATTGTCTACTTGATTCTAACGCGTGAACGGTACAGCTAAAACGGATTTTAACATCCATTCTTTTATTTTTTTCTAATTTTATTTAGTTAATTCAACTGAAAAAGAAAAGGATATTCTGTTAGAGGATATAAATTTCCATTTTTGACTTGGTATGTATCTTCAAGCCGAACTCCGCATTCATTTGGAATGTATATGCCAGGCTCGATCGTGAAAACGGCTCCATCAGGCATGGAAGGATCCTCAGAAAGAGGACTAACAGCGGGTTTTTCGTGAACGTCGAGTCCAACGCCGTGTCCCAGGGAATGAATAAAATCATATCCTGCTTTGTTAATGATCGTGCGGGCAATGTAATCTAATTCTTTGGGAGTTGTTGCATTCGTGAAACCATCTTCAGCCGCAATTTTTGCTTCTCTAACTAAATCATAAATTTTCTTTTGTCGTGAGGAAGGCTTTCCAAGGAATGCAGTCCGAGTCATGTCCATGCAGTAGCCCTCAAACGTTGCACCAATATCCATTATGATAAACTCATTTTCCTTGATTTTCCGATTTGAACAAGTGGCGTGGGGTAGTGCCGCATTTGATCCCGACGCGACGATGGTATCAAAAGCGACTTTTTGTGAACCCTGTTTTTTCATTTCATATTCAATCTCGGCAGCAACTTCAAATTCAGTTATTCCCTCACGTAGTGCCAGAAAGCCTGCATTCATTGCACGATCAGTGATCCTTGCAGCCTCCTGTAATCGTGCAATTTCATTCGGAGTTTTAATCATTCTCATTTTGTTAATATCTTCAGAGATGTTTTCAAGCTTGACATGCTTGAATTTTTTTTCATAAACCTTGAATTCTTGGACTGTCAAATACCCTTCTTCGATGGCAATGGTCTTGGGTTTCTGTTCTAAAATGTGTCGAGAAACAAATGTTGATATTTTTTCCTTCCCATCCATCAAAATAATTTCAAATTCAGAAGCCCTTTTGCTTGCGTCTTCGTGCTCTAGAGCAGGAACATACAACAGCTGCGTGTCAACCGTGATATAAGCATGTGCTGTTGCATGAGGCATGTAATTCGTGAAATAAAAAATATTCTTTGGATTAGAAATAAAGGCATTACAATTCTTTTCAGTCAAAATCTTTTTCAATTCATCGAGATGAGGAATGCGCATCACGTCCTTGAAATTCCAACGTGTTGAGGAATTCTAACATGTAACTCAAGAAAGAAGTTAAAAATTGTAAACATATAGTTTTTAATATAAAAGTTTGTTTTTATTGAATTAAGAAAACATCAGAACAGCGACCAGCTGACCGACCATGAACACGATAAAAAGTTTGTTTGATAAATTAATAAATTTTATAACAACACCAATTAATTATATTTATGATAAAAAGCTTTGGCGGCAAATAAAGAATAAACCCTGTCCTCATCACGTGGGAATCATATTGGATGGAAACCGCAGATTTGCCCGAAGTGCTAATTTAGAAGTCTGGTTAGGTCATGAACTAGGAGCTCAAAAAGTCGAAGAAGTTCTAGCTTATTTATACGAATTGGGTATAAAAGTCGTTACTCTTTATGCGTTTTCCACGGAGAATTTTCAGCGAAGAGCTGCTGAAGTGCAAAAAATCATGGAAATTGCAAAGCGCAAGTTTGCTGAGATCATGTCCAACCCGATCATCCATAAATACAAGGTAAAAGTGAAGGCAATTGGGCGGACGAAACTCTTGCCCGAGGCAGTTCAGGAAACTATCCGTCAAGCAGAAACAATAACTGAAAAATATTCCGACTTTCAATTGAATATTGCCATTGGATATGGCGGACGAACCGAAATCGTTGATTGTGTTAAAGAGATAACAAATAAAGCTCTCGAAGGCAAGATAAAACTCGATGAAATCTCGGAAGAGATGATCGGACAACACCTATACACGCGTGGAATCCCTGACCCCGACCTAATCATTCGCACGAGTGGTGAAGAGCGACTTTCGGGATTTCTACTATGGCAGAGTGCGTATTCCGAGTTATGTTTTCTGGAAGTCTATTGGCCTGAAATTAGAAAAATAGACATATGGAGAGCCATTAGAACATACCAACAACGAGAACGGCGACATGGAAAGTAATTATTAGCTTTTTTCTTGAAAAATATTCTCATAAAATCACACGTGTTACGTCCGTATTACTAAGAGATTTATGGTAAGCTGTTGATTTATAAGCGTGGTGAGCTTACCGTGAATTTAGGGAGTTCTAATACGCCATTTGTCCTGGTCTCGGCTTCAGACTTCATAAAGAAAATGAATAGGTTGAAATATCAAGAACAGGCAAAGGATCTACTCCAGAATTTTGCAAAAACGCAGGAATCATTTGTAAATAAGCAGGAGCTTTTTAATTTTCTTTCAATCATATCAGAAAGCATCTCTCTAAAACGTGGTCATGATAAAGTAATGCCAAAAGATACGAAGACTGCATTAGTTTTTTATTATACGCTTTCGCATTGTTCGAACATTGATAAATACATACAAGGGGACAAGACCATCATATACAAGCATGCAGAAGCAGATCCGGTTCTTCCAGAGGAAGTTCAGCTCACCCTTCCTGCTTTAAAACGGTTCAAAGTGATAAAAACACGACTCGCTTCCTTGTTAGACAAGCGCTCAATGGGAAAGCAGGAGGAGCTTGAAGCAAGCATATTGACATTGGCAAGACTTATTTCCCGCGAAAAAGAAATTTCAAGAAAGACACTTGACAGCAGTTATAATCTATTGCGAATCCTATTGTTTCGGACACCTTTAGAAGAATTCGATGCCGCAAATGACTTTTTCCACCTACTAACATCCAGAAAACTCTTCAAAATGAACACGGTGAAGATCCAGAAAAAATTGGAAATCAGGTTCATGGATACATTTCATCATATAGAAGGAAAACGATTGGCAAAAGATAATATTTTTCCAACGCTTGAACTTGAAAGAATTGGCATCACGAAATATCCCATTAACACCCTTTTCGTCACGATGGCACAATTACACGGCTTGAGAAGGAATGTTGATCAGGTTACAGTAGATGACTATAATGATGTCATGGAACATTTTGAACGCTTGTTGTCCAAGTTTGACTTCGAACGGCGTTATTACTCAATACGTCCATTTTGTTCAATGAAAAAATTGTATGAAAATGCGTTCAACTATGGTTTCAAGGATGATGCGAAGGAACTGATATTTCGAATCAGGCGATCGCTCACGAATTCAATGATAAACATTGTTGGTAAGCGAGAATTTCTCTTTTCGCACTCAAATTTAGTTGCAAAAATCATCACGAACATCGTCACGCTTTCTGCAATTGCCTCCTATCGGCGAATTGAGAACCATTCTGACATAACGGTAAGAGACGTAAAGCAGGGAATCAGGGCTTTTTATTTTCTCTTAAGAGAACACTAGGTCGGGAAGAAATCACTGCCCCCGAGTAGAATTCGGGACATTTCAGCATAGAGTTTTTCCATTCCTTCACCCCTTAGGGAGCTTAGTGGAATGATCTCGTGTGTTTCACCTAATTCGTCTATCGAACGACAGAATTTAACGGACATCTCCCTATATAAGCCCATTGATTGCAAGTTAATGTCATTCTCGAGTTTCATGAAATCGGTGGACCATTCCACGATTTTTTCAGTTTCTTCAGGCTCGATCAAGTCGGATTTTGCAAGAACGTGAATTTGTGGAACGAAAAAGCGATACTGCACGGAGGCACTCAATAGCAATGAAGATATGAAACCATTTGGAGTCCTACAAATGCTGGGATCGAGAAGAAAAACTATGCAACTACTGGTTAATTTCGGATCAACTGTCGTGACAAATGTCATTCCTGAACTTCGGTATGCGAACACTTCCATCTGTCCGGGAATGTCAACCAGCACGTGATCGGGCTTGAGGCTTTCTATTTCTTCCTGAAGAGCAGGAGTTTGGGTAACTAGAAGATCCATCGATGCAATAAGCCCGCCATTTGGTCCCAAATTGTATTTCAGCATGATATCTTCGATGTTTATGTAGTCCCTACAATCCACGTTCGGGTCATATGGAAGCACCTTGACGCCGGGATCTAAATTCACGGCGATCACGTTAGTGTCCTCGAAAGAATTGGTGTCAATCCACTCGAGCATTGCAGCAACCAGCGTGGATTTGCCGGAACCAGCTGTTCCTATGAAGTATGAATATATGGTCATTTAACTCACACATTTCATCTTATCTTTTGGAATAATCTCGCCACCACGGGCGACTATTTTCTTTTTCAACAAGTCCAAACCTTTATCAACCAACTCGGGAGCAATATCTTTCTTGCCGACCGCAGTCACCACGAATTCAATCACGATTCTCTTATGCATGGCCTTTACGAAAGTCTTCACCCAAATGCAATCTGACTTGGTAGAAATCTCAAGCCCCGTGTGAACATCGGTTTGATTAACTTCTTTCATCACTTCATCCGAAACTTCCGTGATTTCTGATTCTATAAACCCCTCAACAAAAAAACTTTTTTCGAGGTAAATGACATCTTCATCACTTTTTTCCTTGATGAGAGAGTCTACGGAACGTCTAAAAATGCTTTTCAACTCAGCGGGAACACCCGGAAGACAAATGATGCTCGTCGTCCCATTTAGATCCTTCAGCAACACACCCGGCGCGGCTCCAAGGTGGTTTTTAAGAGGAATTGCACCTTCAGGTAAAGTCGCCATTTTTTCGCGGTATTTTGTCATGATCGCTTCTTTTATAAGTCCTATCCGTTGTCCGAATTGATAACTGCGTTCGACCTGCTTGTATGCTTCTTCATTGATCTTTAACGGTAACTCGAGGGCTTCGGACACAGCACTCAACGTCATGTCATCAAAAGTAGAACCGAGCCCACCGCTTGTCATGATAAAATCAGGTGCTCGTGCAAGTGCTTCTCGAATCACTGATGCGATGAGTCTTAGGTCATCAGGAACAGTTGTGATTCGCGTTATCTGGCAAAATAATCGTTTCGTCAGGCGTCGTGCCATCCAGCGAGCATTAGTATTCACGATTCTACCATTTACCAATTCATTTCCAGTAAAGATTAATTCTACTTTTAACATGATTTTATAGTCCCATCCAAGTTAATTGCTCGTCCGAGTTCCATGAAAAGATAGAGAAAAGAGGTTAAAAAATCCTTCTAATCATGGAAATTTGACAGATCTTTCCTTTCTTTTTTTGTGGAAAATTTTAAAAATCTTTTTTTTTATTCTCTATCCCGATAGTACTTAATATTCATGTTCATGATAGAAATTAAAGATTTTTCATTTAGAGTCAAAAAGGTGTAAGAATTGGCGTTAGAAGTCATCCTCATGAGTGGAAGAACCATTGACCAGGGAGCTTCACTAGAAGGTGGCAAGCTCGGTGACCCTGCCATCCTCGGAACTGGCGTTGCCTTCATGGATCCGGAGGATTTGAAGGCTATTAACTTGATGACGGGTTCACCCGTGAAAGTATCCACCAATCATGGTGAAGTAATTGTTCGAGCAAGAGCATCCCCTGATGCCCCTCACAAAGGTATCGTTTTCATTCCGATGGGCATATATGCAAATGCCGTCATCGATCCGGGAACCGATGATACAGGAATGCCATCATACAAGAATATTCCCGCGCGTGTTGAACCCGCAGACGGAGGAATCGTATTGACACCCGCTGAAATGGCAAGAAAATTGGGTCAGGTGAAATAAATGACTGAAAAAGTTGTCAAAGATATTGTTTGTTCTTTTTGCGGCTGCCTATGTGATGACATAGAAGCCCTCATTGATGAAGATAAAAATCAACTAATCGAAACATATAACGCCTGTACTCTCGGCTTTCATAAAATTTCTGCTTTATCCGAAGACCATCGAGTCATGAAACCAATGATTAGAAAAAATGGAGAATTGGTGGAAGTCTCCTTGGAAGAAGCAATCGAAAAAGCCGCCCAAATCCTCGTGGACGCAAAATGGCCGCTTCTCTATGGATGGTCATCAACATCAAACGAAGCAATATCAGCAGGTCTTGAATTAACCGAAGAAGTTCAAGGTGTCATGGACAATACCGCCTCGGTGTGCCACGGACCCAGCCTTCTTGCAGTGCAAGATTCAGGATACTCCGGGTCGACACTCGGAGATGTCAAGAACAGGGCAACCGTGATTGTATACTGGGCATCAAACCCCATGGCAGCTCACCCAAGGCACCTTGCACGATATACGACGTTCATGCGAGGTTACTTCAGGGAAAGAGGCGTGAAAGACCGAACATTAGTCGTTGTCGATCCCCGAAATACCGATACTGCAAAAATAGCAGATCATTTTTATCAAATCAAACCAAATGGCGACTATGAACTGGTCGCAGCATTACGTGCAGCCATCCGAGGACTTGAATTAAAACAAGATGAAGTCGCAGGCTTGCCAAAAGAAAAAATCTTGGAAATGGCAAAACTCCTAAAAGAAGCAGATTACGGAGCTCTATTTTTCGGACTTGGACTGACAATGAGCAAGGGAAAACACCGCAACGTTGATAACGCCATTTCTCTCATTAGAGACTTGAATTCATACGGAAAATGGGTATTGGCACCTATGAGAGGCCATTACAACGTTGCAGGAGCAAACGTGGTTTCGGGCTGGACAACAGGATACGGTTTTGCAATTGACTTTTCATTGGGTTACCCGCGATATAACCCGGGTGAATATACATCCGTTGACATGCTTTGTCGAGAAGAACCCGATGCAATGTTGAGCATCGCTGCAGACCCCGCGGGAAACTTCCCCGCAAAAGCAGTTAAACACATGCATAAGATTCCCGTCATCAATATTGATCCCCATTACACGCCCACGACCGAAGTTTCGGATGTCGTGATCCCCGTATCAATTGTTGGCGTCGAAGCTGAAGGAACTGCTTACCGCATGGATCGGGTACCAATCCGCCTGAGAAAATTCCTCAACCCTCCTGAAGGAATCCTCTCGGACGAAGAAATACTCAAGAAAATCATCGCAAAAGCAAAAGAAATCAAGGCAAAATAAAATCATTAATTTCTTTTTTACGATTTTTTTTTCTCTTTCTTTAGAAAATAGAAACAAAGATAGATTATTTCAATTCTAAGAATTTTCATTTTCTTTTATGACCCTTATCAGTAATTTTTAAATAATGTGAGACTCATGAAGCCATTAAACAACAAAATGCAGGTGAGGTCTCATAAAGAAAAACATCGACCTAAAATTTTTTGAATCTAAGAAAGAAGGAGATTTTAGCGAATTGACACAAAATCCCGAAGTTCAAAGGTGGCTCATAGATGGTCTCCCAATTCAACCTTGTCAATTATATTATCACAAAATTCACCAGAGTCTGAATTTGTGGGCATGAATTCTAAATGGATAAAATAGGAATTTTTAAATATTGTAATATTGTAAAATGGTCTTAATGACAATCCGAATAAAACTTCCTGAAGAAATCGAATTGAAATTTAGAGAGATTGCAATGAAAAAATATGGCTTCGGAAAAGGTTCACTAACAAAGGCAGCAACCCATGCGATCATTCAATGGATTGCTTTTAATGACAAAATAAATCCCGTGGAAAAACCGACTGATGAATTAAAAGGCATGTTGAAAAATGTAAAAGGCACTTCATTAGATTTACAGCACGAAGCCTCAAGCCTTTTTCTTAAGAGGTAGTCGTCGTGTATTTTATTGATGCCAACATTTTCCTTGAGGTGATGTTAAATCAGAAACAATCCCAAGATTGCATTGAATTTCTAAAAAAGTTAGAAAAAGGCAAATTCAACGGAATGATTAATGATTTTCTATTATATTCAATTTGCTTGACGATCATCCGGGAGACATCAGACTTGAACTTGGTATCGAAATTTCTCAAGGTGATGAATTCCTATGAAAATTTGATGATTTACCATCCAAGCATTCCTGACCTATTACGAGCTCTTTCTTTCATGGACGAGTTTCAATTGGATTTTGACGATTCGTTGGTCTTGTCTTGCATGAAAATATTGGAAATCAAAAAGCTCGTATCATTTGATAGGCATTTTGATAAAATTCCTTCAATACAACGATTAAAACCACCATCTTTACGATGAATGATAAATTAAAATTATTGATCGGCTACCTTTGCAAACAAATCTCATAAAATCCATCAATCCGAATTTCCAGATTAAATTTTTAACAGAGACGAAATAAATTGAATTCAAGATTTGGGTGATTAAAATTTATCAAGACGCGGACAGTAAATATACTGTTGAGATCGTGGAAAATATCGATTTTATCACAAAACACGATGGTGAAATTAAGGAGTCTGTCGTAAAAGGTCAGGTGATCGTGAAAAACGGTGCTGTTCGAGATAATATTTGGGATATCAATATTTCTCTTGATAAGACAGATAAGACAGATCTTATGGATGAGAAGATTCACATCTTGGAGTTAGAGCCACAAGAAGAATGGACTCAAGAATACAAGATAGACACAGAAGATGCGGAACTCCTTCTAGAAATTGATGAAGAAATCAATGTCATTCCTGATACGGAGGAAAAGAGCACGACTTTGGTCCTAAATCAGAAACATGAGCCTCATTTTACAATAACAATCAAGAATATCAGCTCCACGACCATAAAAGAAATAGAAATAGTGAGGAACATACCTGAAATCTTTCGAAATGTTAAAATTCGAGATGATGGAGTGGGAAAGGCTAAACGAAAGGAAGGACAGATCGTATGGACAATTGAAGAATTGGATCCTGACCAATCGACTCAGCTTGAGTTTACAGCAGTAATAACTCCTGAAGAGAAAGAACCAGTAAATTCTGGGCAAATAAAAGCAACATATTCGGTTTCAGGTGGCACGTTTTCCAGCATTGAAGTAAATAATCTTGATGGTTATAGCAAGAATTTCTATGCTGTTGAACGAATAGAACGAGACGAAGAACCAAATGTCTGGGATTGTATCTTCGAATTTCAAAATCTTTCAGAATTTCGAGTAAAACTCGTGGATGTGCTTCTATATAATAACGATTATACCACAGAGGAGCAAGTATTGGATTTCAAGTCCCAATTAGATCCCGAAGTTATTTTAGAGCCAATGGAAGAGTGGATCTCAAAAGCTTGGGAATTACAAAGCGAAGAGTTTCCAATGCTTGGTGCCGATGTAAGATTCACGGTTATTGGAGATGTAGTTACTCAAACAACAGTCACGGTTGAAATAGAAGCTTTTCAGATGCCAGTCTTAAGTTTATCGGGCAAGAAGGAACTCTCAGAAACTCAAATTAAGTCATACCGAGAAACCGATATCACAGCCACGACAACAATAAACACGAGTGGAAAGGCACCAGTCGATAAGTTCCACATTGAAGATGAGATTCCCCAGCATTTTGATGTCCCTGACACGGAAAACGTGAAAATCACCGTCAATGGAGTGGAGATAAACCCCGATACAATGACTATTAGCTTTGAACCGACAACCGATATTGACACCAAACGAACGATGAATATCGATGTTGAAAACGTGTTGGAGCAGGTCGGAACTCTCGGAGATGATTCAACCATAGTACTTAGCTATCCGATGAAAGCACTAAATCCGGTTAAGGGCGAAGAATATCAAGCAGGAGTGCTGTTTCAGGCAATAACCGAAGATGGCTCAATAGTCGAACTTTACATGGAATCTCCCGAGGTAGAAATAGAAATCATTCATTCGAGACGAAGAACGACAGACGCAAGACTTGTTCAAGAAGGTTCTTCAAGAGGTCAATATGTCATAATGATCATCCACAAGAACAGAGGTAATTCTCCTGAAGAAAATAAAGTTTTTACAGAATTAATACCTGAGAATTTCAAGCTCATTTCGGCGAAGCCCGAGCCTGAGCAGGACGGTCAGACTTTGAAGTGGACTTTTAATAAGATTGAACCTGATGAAAAGGTCGATATTGAATTCACCATTGAAGGTACGGATGAATACAAGGCGAAGCACCTCCAGATTTCATATAAAGTATGAAAAAAAGAAGAATTTTTGTGCTTCCAATTTTTCTTTCCTTAAAAGAATTTTCTTGGAAGGCTCTATTTTTTTTGTTATTTTTTACCACGTCTTCTCAAGGCCCAATCAAATAAGTCGTGGAATTCTTTAATTTTATATTGGGATGGAAATTCTTCAACGATATTAGCTTTTGGTTTTTTCGTGCTTTGCGGAATTGTTGTTTTGCGTTTTTTGTAGACATTCAAACCAAAAAGAATGTATGTGCCTTCGATCGGTTGATTTCCACGTGATGAAGCGATGATCACGCTCTTACCGGTAGAGGAGAGTCCAAAATCTTTCGTGATGTCAATGGTTAATTTTACAATATCTCCTTCGACTTGAACATCTATGTTATAGAATTCCCGCTTCTGTTTTGCTTTAAACCTATGCTGTTCAGGATATTTGTAAGCAATCAGTCCAAATGATATATCTGTACCTTCTATGCGTCGACCTCCTTTAGAGTTCGCCACGAGTATTGTCTTTCCTTTGGCGGAAGGACCCAACTCCGTTGTAAGATCGAATTTTATGACCATCTTCTTGCCTCTCATCTCTAAAATGACGTTATCCATTGGTCTAGTCGTTGCATCCTTGATTCTCGATTTTTTAATAATGCGTTTTTTGCTTCTTTTATCGATCTCGCGATATGCAAGATATATTCCCATGATGGCAATAAATAGAAACGGTAAAAAGATGATTGCAAAAATAATGGCCGTCCAATAGGGCATGTACTCGACTCCAGCAACGGAGAAAAGTGATAAGTGTGCCATTTCAATCCAAATAAATCCAGCATAACTCTCACCATATAGTTCAAAGTCCGTCGTGTTGATACCATAATCAATCACCCAGTCCAGATCTGCAGAGATTTTGATCCACAAACCAGTTGTTTCATCAAAATAATAGAGCTGGAGAGTATTCTCATTAATGTCCCAGGGATCAGTGATCACTCCATTCCCGTCTCTATCAAGGTCTGCCTCTGTATACATTATGATGAGTATTGCGTCTTGAACCTGAGTTAAAGCCGTGCCATTCGCTGTAACGTCAACTTGCACGTATGTTCCTAGCGATCTCATGGTCCAATCGGCCAGACTATGGAATCTTAATGTTCTTGAGGATTCTATCATGGGTATGCCTGAATTCCCTTGTAATCCCGTAAAATCGACGTACCTGCTCACGTGTATCGTTGGTCTAGACCAGTTTCCAATTGTGATAGAGAGTATGGTATCAGTCGCTTTCACGGTATCTATTTCATCAATGACCATTCCGTATAAGTAGTTGGTATCATTATGCATGATGGGCGTTGTTTGATATTCTATTACATACGAACTTGATGTCTTCGTGACGTTCATGTCTTTAAGATACTTCACGACTCTATTAACATCCAAAAAATAAGCGCGCGAAACCATTACCACTGTTTGAGTTTCTATCCACACGCCACGTCGAACTGTAAAGTGTCGTGTTGCATTATCCATCATGGCGGTGAGTTCATCACCGGTGTCGCTTAATAATTCGTACATGAGTCCTCCGAGAGTATCATTGCTGGGATCAGGTCTGCCGACAAGAACAATAAACTGAGCATTGGTGTGATTTGCAGTGAAATTTTCGTAGGAGACGACCGTGACATTGTTTGCCTCTGTGAAATTTGCTGCAAACTGAGCATTATAACCATCGGGATCATCTTCGTAACAGAGAATGATGGGCTCGGTAAAATTTGTTACTGTATCGACGTCATCGCCATCAGGAACGCCATCGTAATCGGTATCATTTACAAATGGATTACTTCCCCATTCTAATTCAATAGCATCAGTAAGCCCATCTCCATCCGTGTCGTTATTAAGCGGGTTCAGCCATAGATCCACTTCCATTCCGTCCAATAACCCATCATCATCAGTATCACTAAGTGTTGCGTTCGTATTGTGCACCAATTCATCTCCATCCATTAGCCCGTCATCATCCGTATCTTGGTCTCGAGGATCACAATTTAGAGCATATTCAAGACCATCCAGCAAGTAATCATCATCAGTATCGGGGAGTAACAGACTTGAATTATTGAATGAATTACCGGTATATTCCAATAAATCATCTGCACCATCATTGTCCGTATCATTTGAAGCAGGGTTCGATCCGAGCTGAAATTCAATCAAGTCTGAAAGCCCTTCGCCGTCCGTGTCCGATTTATTATAAGGATTTGACCCGATTAGTAATTCATTTGAATCAGATAACCCGTCTTCATCGGTGTCGTCATTTGTAAGATTGGTCCCGATCTCATATTCGTATGCATCAGAAAGTCCATCTCCATCCGTATCCGGATTCCAAGGATGGCTTCTTAATAAAAATTCTTCATAATCAGATAATCCATCGAAATCGGTATCAATCATGAAAGGAGAACAATTGACATCGAGATTATAAATTGTCATGTTATTTTTCCACGTGATGCTCCATCCTAAAATCTCTTCTAGATTTCCTAGCTCATCAGCATCCCAATCATACAAGGAACCGTTAATTTCACGAGGAACCAAAGTCACGTTTTCATGAAATTTCAGGATATTTGGATTTGAATTGTTCAGAGTGGGCTGCTCTAAAACATAATAACTCGTATTTGTAACATTCTGAGAAATCGCAAGTCTCATCGGGTAGTGGATCAGATCCCAAGGAGGCGAATTGCTCGAATTTGTCAATACAAAATTTCTATCTTCCATGCCGTTATGATCAAACTTTCTCACGCACCCCTCGCCTATCCCGGGATCGAAATGATCCAAAACATAGACCATTCCGTTTACATCAGTCGCAATATCTATCATGTTTTGGTAACCGTTTGGAAGAGTTGCGATATATTCTCCATCAGAGCTATTCAACTTGACAATGCGATCCCCATCAAGAGCATATAAGACTTCGTTGGTATCATCAACCGCGATTGCACCCAAGTTATCGAATTGGTCGGGATTGGAGCCATAAGAACCATAGGTGCTTGAAAGCGTCCCGTTCGAGAAATACTTGTCAATCTGTGCAATAGAACTGCCGGGATTAAACCTTGCAACATATAGATGTCCGCTGGAATCAACATC
The DNA here is from genome assembly GCA_029838215.1 of Candidatus Helarchaeota archaeon. GTDB lineage: Archaea > Asgardarchaeota > Lokiarchaeia > Helarchaeales > RDOG01 > JALGVI01. The sequence goes on from JALGVI010000002.1 coordinate 17,014, forward strand.
CACGCCCGTGATTGGTTTTGTACCAACTGCCAGCGAGCCATTCATTAGAGTTCCATTTAGGTAGAACCTGCTAAAGGAATCTCCCGTTAAATTTTCTACGTAGAGATATTCATTCACATCATCAACCACGACTTTTCCAGGTTTAAATGACAAGGACCAATTATCAAGATAGGTTAGATTAGAATCAAGTTTAAGGATGAAATAGTCATTACTCGTTCCATTTTGAACCGGCACGTAAACGCTTCCATTCGCATCTACAGCTAATTCTGATGCATTTGCAATAAAATCAGGAACATCATTTTCAATATTCACAACGTGGTCTAACACACCACACTTTTCCGTAATGGGAATTCCAACATCTTCTTCTCCATCCCCATTCGTGTCGGAGGACCTAGGATTTAATCCACTCCAATACTCCGTTTCATCATCGACACCATCCCCATCAGTATCATTGTTTGTGGGGTCCGAGAAAACGCGCATTTCAAACACTTGACCGCTGTAATTAAAGGAAATCACCCAACCAGACACTTCAAGCCAGTCGTAAATGCCATCATTATCTGAATCACTGTTTTTTGGGTCACATCCATAAATCATTTCGTGTCCATCAAGTAGGGCATCCTCGTCTGTATCAGCACTCTGTGGATCCGTCCCAATATCCAACTCATATTTATCATTTAAGCCATCAGCGTCCGTGTCATATCTCAAGACATTGGTCAGTCCTAGGGAAGTCTCATAAGTGTCGTTTAAACCATCTCCATCCCGATCATTCTCAGTAATCACGCCCCAATTAAGGAAATCGTTGAGATTTCCAGGCATCACGTCATAATAGAGCGTGTTTAGGTCTTCTGCAGGAGTTTTACCTCGTTGCCAGTCCGTATGCCAACACTTGAATCCGAAATACCAAACGGGATAGTGATACCATTGTTGCATTAGCTTATACCTTGAAGCTATTTGGAGCTTTACAGGGAAGTTTATCATGCTTATCCCGGGCTCTATCCATGCAGCCGAATCGTATTTGTCCACCTTTTTGGTCCTTCCATATGGATCTGTATGCGTTCTATTTAATAGAGTGGTTTGAGTATGCCAATTATAGGCATTATTATCCAATGAGTGTTCCAAGTTCATGCTAGTGGTCGAACCTGACCCATCCGGTGCATCGATACTTATCCAAGGGACGTTCCAGCTTCCACTTTGGAGAGTTTTACTTTCACCTTTTCCCTCAATTTTTCCAATCAAGTGTGCCGTTAATTCAATTCGATCGCCCACATCAAGACCGTTTTCATCCCAATCGAAGGTTCTCGTCTCCAATGGTCCTTCTACCTGAGTATCAGGTTCGGCATGATGATAGTCGTGAGGACTCCCAAAGAGAACTTGTGCCAGCCATTTAGTCAGTTTTGACGAGAACCCGAAAATTAAGTCTAGGATAATTATTGCAATCGCTATAACTGCACCGATGACAGACTGAAATAAAACCGCTAACACGATCCCGTAGACGATAGCCACAATGCTCCCTGCAATTCCGTATGCCGCACCCATCTCCCGTCCCAGTCTCCCTCCAATTGCATTGGCAATCTGAACTCCCGCCCAGATTGAAAGACCAATCCCTATCAAGACACCGATGACATCTAAAACGTGGGATTTCGTGAGAAATTGCAGTGCCCGCGTGAGTTTTGTAGTTCCGCTGGCCGCCCCTAACGTGCTAAGCGATCTCAAAGAAGAAACACCCACTCTTGACGAAACCAATACCTTAACTGGCACATCTAGGAGTGACGCGAGAAACCGATATGCCTGATATGTGAGGACAGCCGTTGCTATCAGGAATAATGCATTCAACCCAGTAAGTGCTACCGCATTCACGATATCCCTCTCCGAGCTTTTAGGGGGTGTGAAATTTAACGCTATTCCACCCACTCTCGTGGTCTGAGTGATGCCCGTATACCAACGTAACATCATGATCTCCAAAGTAGAAGTGGCATTATCTACAAGCCCCCAAGTTTCAATTTCATCCATTACCTCTGAAAAATTTAAAGCGACGAAGGTGGAGGAATTATAAAAATTCATCTTTAATGATTTCGTGATTAACAAATCTTCACCCGTAAAATCGACTGCCCACGAATCATCCATGATGGACGTATTCACTGCTAGGGTATCGATCATGTCAACCATTTTGGATGCTTCTTCGGTGGCCATGATGAGAGGAACAATTTGAGAACCCGAGAAGCTGGATAATGCATCAGGGATCATCTCATTACACATGTAGGTGATGGCTTCATAATTATCATCGAACGTAAAATTCGATTGATTATGTATTGTGACGTTATTTTCAATCAAAAGTGCAGGCATGTCATCAAGGATAGTCGTGGCATTAAAAGTAAAGGCATTAATCATGAACATGTTTGCAGCCATCGTTTGGTTCCTATCTTCATGGTAGAAAATCGAACCGTTACAATTGTAATTCTCTTCCACGCCAAATCCCGTTAGCATGAAAGGTTCGGTATACGTGGTCAGAGGGGTCTGATCAGGAGCATAACCCTGATCGATCTCCGTGAACCAAGTTTCAGTACCGGTATTAGCGACGAGAAGATCGTTTGCTCCGACAGTCACGTAATTACCATTATGGGCGCGGAGGCTAATTTGATTTCCGGGACGATTTGCAGTAAACGTTTCAGCATCACCAATTGAACTGGCATTGCTGGCAAGAATGCCATTACCCATTACAGTTATAAATAGGCCATTTTGGACTTTTAATGCGATTTTATTTTCACCAAGATCAATCCATTGAAGCATCCCATCGTTGGCTTCAGTAGCATTGGCAACAAGGACTCCATCGTCCCTGATTGCCACGATATTACCATTACTTGCATTCAATGCTAGTGCTGGCAAGTCCGTATATCCCGTAACCTTCCAAATAAGCTCAACTTGAAGATCGAGCGTCATTGAAGCTTTTTCAGGATAATAAAAAGAGCCTTGAAACGCAACGATTTTTCCCTTATCATATGTTGGAATTAGTGGAAATTCCATTGCATTACCTGTTACATACATTCCACGCTCATCTACTTCAGATTGGGATGGAACAACATTAGGGGTAACTCGAAGCCATGGCGCAATCGTCACATCGTTCTCGGAATTGTCTAAATCCTGCATCGTGCCTTTATCGTCATAAGGCCAATTCCAAGATTGATAAAATAACTTCAAATGCTCTTCACTCTGTGGTTTGAGTTGAAAATTAATATTTATTGGCTTTCCATCAGTTGTTATGCTAAAATCAAAATTTTGGTGGATGGTCGACTTCGCAAATGGTGAAAGATCAATTTCATCATTCACTCCATCATCATCATTATCGAAATCCCAAGCGTTTTCGATTCCATCTCCATCAATATCAAGTGAATAAATCCCCTCAACCTCGAAGTAGTCGGGAAGTCCATCCATGTTAGTATCCACGATTAGGGGATCCAATCTATTGTTTATCTCATAAGTGTCATTTAATTGATCAAAATCAGAATCGGAATTATTATAATCGGTACCGATGACCCATTCAACCGAATCGTACAATCCGTCTCCGTCAGTGTCTGTTTTATCTACCGTTGCGTTTTGCAATTCTTCAACAAGGTTCTTTAGGGAGTATGGTTTTCTCGGAGGATCCATGTAATTCTGAGTTTCCAACGGTTCTATTACGTTAGTAGAAAAACGATTTTGTATTCTCATTCCTAAATCTAAGATTTGTACACCTGCAGAAATAAGAAAAAGTGATATAATCACGAAACAGATTAGATTTTTAACAGATTTTTCCAAAATCAAACACCAGCACGATATCGTTAATCAACCATTCATGAAAAAATAAGATAAATTTGGGCATTAGCTTGACTTGAAATTATTAAGCAGTAAAAATTTTTAAAACTTGCTGTCGGGTGTTTTGGCGTGAACCCATACCTACAAATAGGGAAATCTTCTTTATCTACGATTGTAAACAGGTTTCTATTTCTTCTTCTGCCTTGATTCGTTTTATTTCTTTAATAAGTGCAGGAATGATCTTGTGTAAGTCGCCAACAATACCATAATGTGCAATTTCAAAGATTCCAGCGTTTGGATCCTTGTTTATGGCGACAATTATGTCGGAGCCTTCGATTCCAACGCGATGCTGAATAGCGCCCGAGATTCCGCACGCAATGTATAATTTTGGAGCCACGGTTTTTCCTGTTTGTCCGACTTGTTGTTCGGGGTCAACCCATCCCAACTCTACTGCAACTCGAGAACCACCGACTTCCGCATTTAGAATTTTAGCGAGGTCTTCGATGATCCCGAAGTTTTCCTTACTACCAACGCCTCTTCCACCCGATACGATTATTCTTGCGTCTTCAAGGTTAATTTTTTTCTTTTCCCTAGAAATAATCTTCACGATTCTTGTCAATAGATCTTCTTGCTTTATTTCGGGATGAATCGTCCTGATTGTTGCTTTTTTTTCGGTTTTGGAGGGAATTTTGAAGATTCCAGGTCGAACGGTGCTCATCTGCGGTCGGCTATGTGGGTTTTTTATCGTTGCCATGATATTCCCTCCAAAGGTCGGGCGGGTTTGTAACAGGAGCGTTCGGGTTTCAGGATCGATGTCAAGACCCGTGCAGTCGGCTGTTAGACCCGTATTGAGTTTTTTAGAAACTCTAGGAGCAAAATCACGTCCCATGGGCGTTGCACCAATGATGACGATTTCGGGTTTATGTTCATTTATGAGATTGGTGATGATCTTGACGAATAGTTCTGAGTGATAATTTTTTAGTAATGGATGTTCGATGTAAATTATTTCGTCCGCGCCGAATTGTGCGAGGTCTTCCAGCACTTCTTTTAAATCATGTCCCAATGCCAAGACCGTGAGTTTAACCTCGAGCTTGTCTGCAAGTTCGCGACCCTTCCCCATGAGTTGATAGGATACGGCGTGAATTTTACAATCACTCTGTTCTGCGATTATCCACACGCCTTTATATTGAGAAAGGTTCAATTTTTCCACGTCTACTTCTTCGCGTTCAATCGTGATGGCATTAACGGGGCACGCATCTACACAAGCACCGCAGAGGTTGCATTCGCCAGAGATTTCGGCTTTTTCATTTATGATTTGAATGCCTCCGTATGGACAGACCTCCACGCAACTGCCACAACCCATGCATTCTTCATGATTTACCTTTATTCCCATTTTCATGCCTCACAAGACTTTATCATCCTTCAATTTTTTGCATAATTCTTGAACCATCTCTTCGATCGTTCCGGAAAGCAGGACGTGTTCTCCTTTTTGTTCGGGAACGAAAATTTTCCATACTTGTGTTTGAGAGCCGTCCAGTCCGATTTTTTTCTTATCAGCATTCAAGTCTTCGGCATTTAGGACTTGAACGGACTTCTGCTCGTATGCTTCGACGATTCCCGAAATTGTGGGATAACGCGGAACGTTTAATTCTTTTAATACGGTGATGAGTGCGGGTAATTTCGTTTCCAAGACCATTATTTCTTCAGTTTTAAATACACTTTCTGCAATGATTTTATTATCCAGTATTTCGATTTTTTGCACCAGCGTGATCTGCGGAATGCCCAATTCTTCGGCTAATTCAGGTCCGACTTGAGCGGTATCGCCATCGATAGCCTGAGCCCCGCAAATCACCAGATAATTTTCATCGACTTTTGTTTCTTTCAGGATTTTTTTAATTCCCATTGATAGTGTATAGGAAGTTGCGAGCGTGTCAGCACCTGCAAACGCCCTATCAGAGAGGAGAAATGCTTTATCGATACCCATTGCCAGGGCTTCGCGGAGTGCTTCTTCGGCTTGTGGCGGACCCATACTAATAACAATCGTTTCAGCACCAAATTGCTCTTTTAATTGGAGTGCCAATTCGATTGCATTTTTATCCATTGGATTTATGATGCTGGGTATCCCTTCCCGGACGAGCATTCCCGTCTTGGCATCGATTTTTACTTCAGTTATTCCGGGAACTTGTTTTATGCACGTGATTACTTTCAAAATCGCCACACCTCAGAATGCGCCTCTTAGGAGATGACTTGCAATAACCATTCTTTGGATTTCGGATGTTCCTTCATATATTTCGCCCATTTTTGCATCTCTGAAGTATCTTTCGACTTGGTATGCTTTCATCAGACCGTAACCACCGTGGACTTGAACTGCAAAATGAGTTGTATTCATGGCAGCCTCGCTCGCCACTAATTTAGCCATTGCAGATGCCAATCCATAGGGTTTTCCGTGATCGCATAAATATGCGGCTTTATAAGTTAGGAGACGTGCGGATTCAACGGCAACACCCATATCGGCAATCTTCCATTGGATTCCTTGGAAGCGACTGATTTTCCGTCCGAATTGTTCTCTTTCATTGGCATATTTTATTGCAGATTCCAATGCGCCTTGTCCGAGTCCGACGCATTGTGCCGCAATCAAAATGCGTCCGAAATCTAAAATCTTCAAGACAATTCTGAAGCCATTTCCCACGCCGCCAAGAACATTTTCCTTCGGGACTCTAACGTCCTGAAATACGAGTTCAGAGGTATTTGATGCTCTAACCCCCAATTTGTCTTCTTTCACGCCAACGGAGAACCCAGGGGTTTCCGTATCAACAATGAATGCCGTAAATCCTTTTCTTTTTTCTTTACCAGTCTTAGCTGCGACAATAAGAGTTTTTGCAATCCCTCCGTTTGTGGCAAATATCTTGCTTCCGTTTAATACCCACTCATCCCCATCGAGCACGGCACTTGTTTCAACAGCAGAAGCATCGGATCCCGCATTGGCTTCAGTGAGGGCAAATGCACCCAATTTTTCCCCTCTTGCAAGTGGAACGAGAAATTTTTCTTTTTGTTCTTCCGTTCCAAATTTAAAAATTGGATAAGCCACGACGCTACAATGCACGCCGACAGTAATTGACCACGAAGCATCAACTCGTCCTATTTCTTCGACAATTATGGCAAAACTAGTGGTATCGTCGTGCAGTCCCGCTCCTCCGTATTCTTTCGGAATGCATACGCCGAAGAAATTCATTTTTTTCATCATTTCGAATACTTCAGGGTTTAACTGGGAGTTCCTATCACTATCTTCAGCCACGGGTGCGATATACTGTTCAACAAATTCTCGCGTGATACGTCGAATCATTTTTTGCTTATCATTTATTGAAAAATCCATGATCATCATCAGGTAAGTAATTTTTTCTTCTTTTCTCATTGAAAAAATTGAATATTTTAGATCTTCTGTAACATGATAGATATTTAAGGAATGCTTCCAGATGTCATCAATTGATTTATAGATGTTTTATCTCAGATTACTTATCGGTGAATGTTCCAATGCCCGAGTTCGTGGTGACGTTTCAACCAGAAGGTAAGCGCGTAAAAGTGAAGGATGATCAAACCATCTTAGATGCCGCACGGATTGCGGGTATTGATCTCATATCCGTTTGTGGGGGAGCTGGTACTTGTGGCAAATGCAAAGTCATCTTGAAAGAATCTTCATCTATTAGTGAAATATCGAATAAAGAGCGGGATCTTCTTTCAAAGGAAGAAATCAACTCAGGAATTCGGTTGGCGTGCCAAACCAAGATTCGCAATCATGTCGTGATTCGCGTTCCAGAATACAGTAGAACAGGCAAGCAACGGCTTCAAATTGAAGGAATTGAAACATCAATAAAAGCGGACCCAACCGTGCGAAAGATATATCTTGAATTGAGTGAACCGACACTCGATGATTTGAGGTCGGATGTTGACAGGATTAATGAAGGCATTAGAACACGATTGAAAACAAATAATCTAAAGATTGGTTTAGAAGTCTTGAATGATCTTAGTGAAATCACTCGAAATTGTGAATGGAAGTTTACCGTGGTTCTATGGAATGGTGAGATCATCTCGCTCGAACCGGGTGATACTCGACGACACTTGTTTGGATATGCCGTTGATATTGGGACAACTAAACTTGCGGGTTATCTTGTAGATCTAAATTCAGCCAAGGTAATTGCAGCGGGCTCCTTGTTGAACCCACAAATACCTTATGGTGAAGACGTGATCTCAAGGTTAAACCATCCCGAAAGGAACATGTTACACGAAATCGTCATTCAAGGTATAAATTACATTCTTGATGATCTCATGGAAAAAACAGGGATTTTAAGGGAAGAAATTTATGAAATGGTCGGTGTTGGGAATACAGTCATGCATCATCTATTTCTAAATCTAAATCCAAAATACTTAGGTCGAGCTCCTTATCCACCCGTCATTCGTAATTCTCTCGCCATTGATTCAGGACAAGTTGGAATAAACATCCATCCTCAAGGAAAAATATTCTTTCTTCCGGTAATCGCAGGTTTTGTTGGGGCAGATACTGTAAGCGTCATCCTCGCTTCAGAAATTTATAAAAGAAAAGAGATATCTTTGGCCTTAGACATCGGTACCAATACAGAAGTGGTTCTCGGTAATCAAGATAAGATGCTGACCTGTTCGTGTGCCTCAGGTCCAGCATTTGAAGGCGCACACATCAAGCACGGCATGAGGGCGGCAAGTGGTGCAATTGAAAAAATTTCAATAGATCCAGAAACCCGAAAAATATCATTCTCAACAATTGATGGTGACCCGCCAATTGGGATTTGTGGTTCAGGAATGATCGACATCCTGGCCGAAATGCTCATTGCGGGAATAGTAGATGTAAAAGGGCGATTCAACAAGGCATACAACTCGCCGCGAGTTCGAATTGGACAAGATGGAATTGAGCTTGTTGTCGTGCCTGCAGAAGAAAGCGGAACCCAAAAAGACATAACATTCTCTCAAAAAGATGTCAGGCAAATACTTCTTGCAAAGGCAGCAATGAACACCGGAATCACGATTTTAATGAAACATTTCAACCTGACAAAAGATGATATAAAGAAGTTGTTCATTGCCGGTGCATTTGGTTCTCACATAAACGAGAAAAGTGCAAGGACGATTGGTCTTCTTCCTGAAGTGGACTTGAATATCGTGGAACCCATTGGTAATGCAGCAGGAACAGGGGCACGAATGTGTTTGGTTTCTCGTGAAGCCAAGACTATCGTCGAAAGCATTTCAGAAAGGGTAACTTATGTTGAACTTGCCACGGATCCTGACTTCCAAAGTGCATTCCTTAACGCTAATTTCCTTCCGAACTCGCGTTTGGAGGATTATCCAGAAACCTCTCAACTCTTAAAGCGATACGGGAATTTTCCTGAAAGACTTCCGCCGAGGTTTTAAATTTGGTCTCTTAAAAAAGAGGTATAAAATCATCACGTTATTTTTTTAGAAAATCTTTGGTAAATGCATCCCAAGTATTTCTTCTCACTTCTTTTCTCGTCATTTCTTCCTTCAGAATGAATTTTCGGATTCTTTCATCTGCGGTTTTCGGCAATTTTTCCTTGAATTCGATATATCTTGGAACCATGTAATATACAACCACCCGCAACAAGTAATTGTAAAGATCTTCATGGTTCAAGATGCCTTTTTCCTTTAGCACGACACATATCTTGATATCGTCTTCTTGGGTGGTTTCATTATGCAAGCCAATAGCTGCACTCTCAAGGATAAATGGATGTGCATTTAGCACTTTTTCGACATCATTTGGTGACAATATCTTATTTTTCTTCCGAATCACGTGTTCTTTACGTCCAATCATATAAAAATAACCGTCATCGTCTTTATAACCATAATCACCCGTGTGAAACCATCTACCACTATCGAAATTCAGAGCCTGTTCCTCAGGTCTATTATGAAATTCGACTATAAATGGAAGTGTTGCCCTAGAAACGATTTCACCAACATTGTTAGGGCCAGGTGGTAATTCGTTCCCTGATGAGTCAATTATTTTCATCTCAAATCCGGGAATGGGTGTCCCAATGGAGCCAATCTTTCCACCACTCGAACCAACCTTGTTTAATGTCATTCCCACGGCTTCCGATAGCGTCCATCCTTCGTGAACTGCAATTCCAAAACGATGCTCAAAAATCTCCCAAATCTCCTTGTATGCTTCAGAACCGAGAGCCCATTTAATGGAGTGATTTCGGTCTTTCTCACGTGCAGGCTCGTTGAGTAATTCGGTTAGTATTCCAAGCTTGTAAAAAAGAATCGCGGGCTTGTATTTCTTCACGTCTTCCCAGAATGTTGATGGCTTGAATTCCCTTGTTATGATTACTGAAGAATCGTAAAACAGCGTCGGGAGGATGATCAGGATTTGAGTGATGGGATGAAAGAGCGGCAATGGACAATAAGTCTTCACGTTATCTATTTCAACTATTTTCTTCAATTCATTCACGATGATCAAGCCCGCCAAGACCAAATGATTCATGACCGTGATGCCTTTAGGTCTCCCAGTAGTTCCCGCCGTATACATGATTTCCATTCGGTGCATGTCCCTGACTTTGAATTTGGGAGGATCTGCACTTAAAATGTTGATTTTCTCATAATCCACGTAACGATCAATAAATTTGAAATTCTTGGGAGCACCTTTTATGATGATCTTCTTGAGTTTTGTGAGTTTCTTGCTGATTGTCTTGAATTTATCAAATAATTGATAATCTAGTATTAAGATCTCAGCATTGCAATCATTAATCATGAACGCCAAGTCTTCATCTTCAAGCAAATAATTGATCGGGACGAAAATACAACCAGCTTTCACGATGCCAAACCAACAAAATAAGAATTCGGGTGAATTCGTAAACATTAATGCAATGTTTGTCTTTTTCATCCCCATCTCCTTGAGCAATTTCAAGATACCATTGGCAATTCGATTTGAATTTTCATGCAAGTTCTGATAACTGATGTTTCCTTCCCGGGAAAAAAGAAATATCTTCCTTCCGTTTTCACGGGCTTTTTGTTCCACGAGTCGAGACAACGTGGCATTCTTTATACCATATGAATTTATCAAGTCAGTGATCTCATCAATTTTTGAAATCTTCATTGAATTCCCAGTGAGTTCAATATCAACGTCTTCTTTATGGTTGAAAGGAAAAGAACTATCCTTGGATAACTTACTAGGGATGTAAATCCATACCGTTTCGTATTTGCCGCCACCAGTTTTTCGGAACATCACCTTGCCGCGACCTTTCTTTCTCATGGTAAGTCAGCCCCAATTTTACGACCAAATTAGAGAAAGTGAATTCTCACAGTTTGGTAATAATTTATGGTAATAAGGCAACAATTTTAAATATTCCTCCATCAGAATCTCAAACAGATTCACTTCTAAATTTCATGAAAAAATCGGTGATTGATCGTGATTCAAGTCGATATTTTCTGGTCGTATGCTCTTGGAGCGATGTTCGCCGCAGCCGCATGTAGGCAGCTAAAACAAGAGACAAATAAATGGGCAAACAAATATTTCATTGGTACCGTCCTTTATTTGGCACTATTTTTTGCGCCTTCAGGACTTTATCTCGTCTGGACATTCACGGCTTGGGAAAGCATGCAGGTTTTTGCCTATCCACAAATGATTCCTGCATGGTTGGTCATTATTTTTGGCATTACCAACGTTACTAATGGTATCTTGGGTTATTTAGTCGTTTGGGCTCTAACGAAAAAAAATAGATATTATGAAGCATGGCTTCAAACCGTCATCGGGTATTTCTTGATGTTCTTTGTTTTGGTTCACGGATGGGATGGCACGGGCTATCAACGGTTCCTTTACGACGCAAGTGCACCTTGGAACGGAGGGATATGGAGTGCAGGTATGCTAATAAAAACGGGAACGTTATGGACTCACGGAATGCTGGACACGCTTTGGGTTTTAAGTCCCGTTGCCCTGACGCTTGTCGGAATGGGGATCTTGATTTTACCACCACTTTTCATATATTGCAGCAAGTGGATGGTCCAAGGAATCGAAACTGATCCGTCAATTAAGGAAAAAGCACCATCTAAATCAAGAGTCATCATCTTTGCATTGATATCGGTTTTTGGCTTAACTTTTGGCTTAGTACTTCTTTCATCAATGGCATGCTGGTTCTTCACTTTCATCTTGAACGTATTCAATCCTGCATTTTCCAGTTACTTGGCTCCGCTCGTGGCTTATCCCAATTGGACAATCAGCATCAATTCGATCATTGGCATGTGCATTGGACTCCCAATTGTTCTGATTCCCGCATATTTATTCGTATTGCGTCGAGGAGCAGTATTCTTCAAGGTTTATGAAAAGTTTATTGTGCCAGACCCACCACTAAATACCTAATTTTTTTTTAATTTTAATTTTGAAACCATGATGAAATTTCCAGATCAAGTAATTTTTATTACTTTTATTGAGAAAATATTTCCCTGTATCGTCAAAGGATTTGTAAATGATGAGTAGAGAAATTTTAACCACGTTAAACAAAGAAATTGAAGATTTCTTGACTGAAAGGGGAGCAATTCGCGTGGGTTTTGCAACGCTTGAAACATTAGCAGGAGGACCACCGAGTACTGACTTAAAGTATGTTCTTCCAGAAGCGAAATCTGCAATAATCTATGCGCTTCCACTTGACCGAAAGAAAATTCGCGATTTTCTTGCAAAAAAAGAGCATTATAAAGCAGAGCTGGATGATAAAAAAGTTAACGAAAAGATTCATGAAAACAACAAGGAATTGGCGAAGTGGTTACAAGAAAAAGGTCATAATGCAGTTGCTCTTAAAAATAACAACATATATCGCACAGAACTCAAGGGTTGGAAACGCGACATGCATCCAGACATTTCGCACAGATATCTTGCTGCGGTTTCGGGTGTAGGGTCCTTTGGCTGGTCGGGAAATATTGGCATCAAGGGCTTTGGAACTGCCATCATGTTAGGTGCCATTGTAACTGATGCCGAATTAGCTCCGACTCCACGAATTCCTCCCGAAGAGGGATTTTGCACGAATTGTAAGCTGTGCGTGGCAGTCTGTCCTGCGGGCTTTTTTGATGCAAGAGAAGAAATAGAAGTCATCATTGGCAGCGAGAAATTCACATATAGCAAGCGGCATGACAAATTTCGTTGTCAATTAGTCTGTGGTGGTTTTGCAGGTCTCCATAAAAGTGGGAAATGGTCAACGTGGTCGCCGGGTCGATTTAAGATACCCGATGATGATGAAAAGCTCTTTCCGGTATTGGCAGATGCTTTTTACAAGTATACAAAATGGCCAGAAAGAAAACCACCCGGTGGAGTTTCAAATCCGATTGCTCCAGACGTGAAATTGCGCATGACATGTGGCATGTGTCAGAAAGTCTGCACGGGTAATGAAGAAAAAACGCGGCAAAATTATGAGCTATTGATAAATTCGGGATGCGTCATTCAAAATCCCGATGGTGAAATACTAGTTCTCCCCCCAGAAGAAGCACAAGAGGCATTTGATGCCTTACCGAGAAAGCATCGCAAGCTTTATTGTTAAATTTTTTATTTCCATTTGATCTTTCGGACGAATAAGGCTCTAACAAATAATAATTCTTGTAAGAAGAACCAGAATGGATAAACGATTAGCGCAGTTTTGCGGACGGCATATCCACCATAGATGCCTTTAGCCTTAGAACAATGAATTGCCGTGGCGTACTTCGTGGTGAGGAGGATTAACAACAAGATAATTGAAATTGAAATATCCGCGTTATCCAAGGTCAAAGTCGGCACGAACCAATTGAAAGTGGATTGAAAAATTAATGAGATTGGAAATACATTAAAGAACCCAAGTAAGCCGATAATGAGAATGGTGAGACAACTCAATTCAATGATGAGTGGAATTAATGCGACCATTGCAAGTCCTAAAAAATATGGCGGATTTCTGCGACCATAACTAAATCCCGCAGAATACCAGCGTATGCGCTGTTGTATTGGATTTGGGTGGCACAAATTGTCCACTTTCACGAATTTATTAGAAAAACCCTTTATTTTGTATCCCGCTTTTGCAATGCGGCTTCCTAACAGTAAATCATGGGCGTGTTCATGTTCGATCCCTGTCCAACCTCCGACTTCGTAAAATACGGATTTCTTGAAAGCCGCAGATCCTCCCCATAGAGCGCCGGGAATTTTAAACCCCCATTTATACAATACGTCTGCAGCCAAATTGAGCGCACCGAATCCGTGCCAGAGCAATCCTCCCATGTCCAATCTTTGTAAATCTGCTTTTGTATTATAGCCAAAAATCACGCCCATGCTTGAGATGCCGCCAACATTTGGGTCAAGAAATCCCTGCACCATGTACTTGAGATAGGTCGGTGGAAGAATGCAATCTGCTTCTGTTATCACGATTATTTCATGTCGTGCAAGTTCAATTCCCAGTGTTAGCCCATATGCAACGGAGTTATACCCCGGAGGCTTTGGAGGATGCTCGTGTCTATTTATCAATTTGATATAAGGATGCTTTTTAGAATATTCTAAAATGATATCTTGAGTAGAATCGGCATCTGATTCATCAATCATCAAGACTTCAAGTTTCTCCTTTGGATATTCTTGATTTACGATAGAATCCAAAAGAGAACGAATGATTTTAGCTTCATTTTTTGAACAAACTAATAACGAAATCTCAGGTTCGTAAAAAACACGGTCGGGAAATCTCTGAAAATGTCGCGATGGATTAAAAACAAACGAACTGAATCGAAGATACGTTTGAAGGCGTTCTAGATGCCAATATTCATCCATTTTTCCTCGGAAATAAACACCTAAAGCAGACAAGATGACCGTATTACAATACGTGAAAACCAAAAAACAAATCACGAACCAAAAGAGCCGTAACATGATATAGCAATCTCCTGTGTTTTTATAAAACTAACGTAAGTAAGCGGGATTTCTCTCATCAGTCTGAACCAATTCTTTTCCAGTAACAAAGCATCTCTTAAAAAATTCAATGCTTTTTTTGTCAGATCTTCGTTAATTTTGGCGGAAAAATTGGTGAATTCGCACAAGACATGCTTGAATTAAAAACTAAATCATTGACATCCTTTTTATAGGAAGAACATCTAATTCTCAATAAAAATTCAGAGATGTCACAAAATGACTATGATGGAAGATTTTACGTGTGAAAATTGTGGAAAAAAGTCATTCAAGGAGCACTTGTGTTCTCCAAACATGGTAAAAAAAGAACACAGCATTACTAAGGAAGAAATTGCAGCATTGAAGTTCTACTGCGGACATTGCGGTCGAGTAAGTCCCATAGAAGAGAATCTTTGCAAGCCTCAGCCTATCGATCCTGAAATGAAGGCAAAATTTGAAGCAGTAAAAATCACTGCGGGAAAAGCCCCTACATGCAAGAATTGTGACCAACCCGTGAGTCCACCGGGACACGTGTGCGATCCCCGACTCCCTTATACATGCAAGTATTGCGGAGTTGAAGTAAAAGACATGCAACATATTTGCTCGGGATACATAGAAGCCTCGAAATATTTTTGTAAGTTATGCGGTCGCCTCGCCCCTGAGAAAGACATGTTATGTTCTTCTTGGGAATTGAAATAATTATCTTATTTTTTTTCCTTTTTTTGCTTGAAACTGAAATGTTTCGTTTATAGAGTGATCTTTTTCCAAAAATCTTGCGTGAATCGAATTTCGGTCTTTGGTCCTACTGTCAGAAACATGCAAATCTCCAAAACAATTTTAAATTCAAAGATTATACAGATAAATTAAGAGATTTTTTTAAAATGGATTGCAAAAATCCCCATTGGATTGGGGTTTTATTCAATATTACATGTAAGATCATAAATGGTGAAAAATTTGAACGGGTACATGGGAAAATTATTGCGCGTGAATCTTACGGATGGATCGTTCAAGGATTTCGAGCTTAAAAAATCCCTTACCGATAATTATATTGGTGGAACCGGGATCGGTGCACGGCTCCTTTATGATGAACTTGAATCAGGAGTTGACCCTTTAGGTCCAGATAATAAACTCATTTTTATGACGGGTCCATTAACAGGAATAATTTCGGGAAAGTTTGAGGTCATTGCTAAAAGTCCATTAAGTGGACCGTATGGCGATGCGAATAGTGGAGGTTTTTGGGCTCCCGAGTTGAAATTTGCAGGGTATGATGGCATTATTGTCGAAGGAAAGAGCCCTTCTCCAGTAGTCTTGACGATTCTCGAAGGTCAACCTGAACTGGTTGATGCGAAAAAGACATTGAAAGTCTGGGGAAAAGAAATCGCCAAGACGGAAAGTGCCATTCGAAAGCACTTCAGGGATCCAAAGATAAAAATTGCGTCAATAGGTCCTGCAGGTGAAAAATTGGTATTATTTGCTTCAATCATGAATGATGGACGCGCTCTCGGTCGATGTGGAATGGGAGCCGTAATGGGTTCAAAAAACCTTAAGGCAATCGCAGTAAAAGCACACGGTGCAAATGAAATCAAGTTGGCCAAGCCGGATTTGTTTGAGGAACTCCTACCCGCATACTTCGCTGCGTGTAGGAAAGACATGAGCATCAGTTCATTGGGTAATCTCGGCACGCCACAAACAGTAATGCTTTCTAGTTCGATTAGCGACATGCCTTCTAAATATTGGACTCATGGCATTCCTGAAGTGAAAGAGATTGATGGCGTTGCGATTCAGAAAATCAACATCAGGACACCGACATGTTACAGTTGTCCCGCCCATTGTCATAGATGGATAAAGATTGGTGGATTTGAGGGCAAAGGTCCTGAATACGAAACGATTGCAGCATTCGGTTCGCTGTTGCAAAATCCCAAGCTCGAACCCATTGTGAAAGCTAACACGATGTGTAATAATCTCGGAATGGACACGATTTCCTGTGGTTCAGTAATTGGCTGGGCAATGGAAGCATTCGAAAAAGGAATCCTGACAGAAGAAGATATTGGCATGGACTTGACGTGGGGAAACATGGATAGTGCTTTAAATCTCGTTAAGATGATTGCAGATCGCAAGGATTTTGGAGATACTCTTGCTGATGGAGTAAAGCGAGCAAGTGCGAAGGTTGGTAAAGGGAGTGATGAATTTGCCATTCACGTTAAAGGTCTTGAAATGCCCATGCATGAACCAAGAGCCCTAAAGATGATTGGTCTTCATTATGCGACGGATGCCGTGGGTTGCAGGCACTCATCAAATCATCATGCCTTATTCATGGAATTAACGAGCTCGGGAGTACCTGAATTGGGAAAGGTCACCAAACGAGCCAAGCCACGGACAAAAAGTAAGAAAAAAGCAGAACCGTGCAAGATCACGCAAGACTATAACATGGTCATTGCATCCTATGTCGTTTGTTGTTTTCTCTCTGTTGGAAAGGTCATTAATTCTCAGTTGGACATGTATAATGCAATTACGGGAAAGTCGAATACAATTGAAGACATGCTTCTAATAGGTGAACGAATATTCAACCTGCGACGTGCCTTCAATTTTAAACACGGTGCAACACGAGCTGATGACACGCTTCCAAAAAGAATGACATCAGAACCACTCCAAGAAGGTGGGTCTAAAGGAGAAACGGTTCCAATTGACGAGATGCTTCAAGAATACTACGAATTCCGTGGATGGGATCCCGCAACCGCAAAACCAACAAAAGCAAAACTTGATGAATTGGGACTAACTAAGGTAGCAAAAGACCTCTGGAGCTAAAATCAACACATTTTTTTAATTTTATTTGATTATAAGAAATCAAAAGCAAAAAAAAGATATGAGTATTTTTTTAATTTTTCTCATTTTATTTAAGCGATTTATAGATTTCCCTGGAAATGATGAATTTCTGAATGTCAGTTGTACCGCCCACAACCCACATGACTGGTGCCATGCGATGTGCAGACATGACAGCGGAAGAATTTGCCGTGATTGCTTCACCTGCGAGCGTATAAAGTGCAGATGTCGTGACTTCAGTTTCCATTTCGGTTCCATAGGCGAAAGCCATAGAAGCTATTAACGTTGCATCTTGATGTGCATCAATTGTTTTCGCAGCTTCAATGGTCAATAATCGTGCTGCCTGTAATTTGGTTGCACAGTCAGCAAGTCGGAAGCTGACCCATTCAAAGTTCCTGATTTTTTGCTTGAATTGCTCGCGTTGTGTAGAGTAGAGTAATGCATCATCATAAGCTCGTTGTGAGTGTCCCACACATGCCGCAGCCATGCCAACGCGCTCGGTATTAAGTTCTGCCATGAGTTGTTGAAATCCCTTACATTCTTCACCAAGGAGTTGGTCTTCAGGAATTCGACAATCATTGAATTCTAATCGAGCAACACTTCCTCCTTCCATTCCCGCCAGGGGGTATTCAAATGCAACTTTAAAGCCGGGGAAACCCTTTTCAACAAGAAATCCCGTTATTGCTTTACGAGCGTTCTTCTCTTCTTCCACAGTTTTTGTCCTGCAGAAAACTGAAATGACATCAGCATGTCCACCATTCGTAATGAAACGTTTATGACCGTTTAATACCCACTCATCGCCTTCTTTTCGAGCAAACGCCTGCATCCGTGTTAAATCGGAACCAACTTGATCTTCAGTCATTGCGATGGCGCCAATAATTTCGCCTTTTATCAGTTTTGGAAGGTACTTTTCTTTTTGTTCTTCACTTCCGAAAGTCGCCAGCGGCATTCCGAATAACGTTGCCGAGACTAATCGGGTCATTTCAATGGCACCGTTAACATATGCGATTTCTTCGGCAACGATGGACTCGTTTACAGTCCCCGTGCCTTCGTTATTACCACCATATTTTGGATCATGGATGCATCCGCAATAGCCTTCTTTAGCCATGAGTCTTAATGCTTCTCGGGGAAATTCTCGGTCCAAAGTGCATTTCTCACGCAAGGGTTCGAGTTTTTCCTTAGCAAATGCACGGACTTCTTCCCGCAATTTATTTTCTTTATCCGTATAAAATAGAGATCGAGTCATGAGTTCACCTCAAGTTTTAGTCTCTCTTCAATTTCTTCTGATTCTTGGATGTTTCTCCATCAATATCGAAGAAAATTGTCCTTCAATTCCAAAAGATGCTCAATTCATTCAGCACGTATCGTGGAATTGAAACGATTAACTTGCACGTCAAAACTTAAAAAATTCTTAAAAAAATTTTTCCTACAAATTGTTTAAAAAAAGGAAAATGCATTTCTTTTGTGTTTATAATCAGATAATTAAATGATTAAAATGGTTTTGAAACTGCTGGAAGCCGGATTTGTAGGATTGATGATGATTTTTCTTCTTATTTTCATCTTTATTATATTTAATTCAAGTGGAACGTATGTTAAATTAACGTCTAGTCGTGGTTTTATCCGTTTTCTTTTTCAGTTGGCTCACATCCCTGTAAAAATCTTCAATAGGATGAGTTCTTCCGCTCTTTATGAGGAATGGGAGATCGAGAAAAACCCACCTGAGTGGTTACCTCCCGAAGTTGTTTTGTTAAAAGATTCCTTAACATGGAAAGATCGTTCATATTTTTGGCATTTGCTCCTGCGTTCGGGAACCCACGCCATGCATGAAAATATCGGAAAAGAATTTTTGCCACGATTGGTTGCTCATTCCATCAAAATCATTTTTTCCAGAATAGTCCATGTCTTGATTCACTTTCCGCGCTCCTTGCGTGAATTTCGAGCTCATCCCATTGCAGGGTATCTAAAACTCACGGGTTCATTTTCAGGTGGAGCAATTAATTGGATTTGCCATTCTCCTTACAAGAAAAAATTTGTTACGATTACTAGGAAAGCGGGTTTTCCAATAGGATATTATTATGGTAAGCGATATCTTGAAGATCCTGTCTTTAAAGCCGTAAAAAATGATGCTCTAAAAGCAATGCAATTTATCATGGTCGTATACGTTCTTTTCGGTCTATCAGGATGGGAAAAACACATTTATCCTAAGAACCAACCCATTGTTAAGATTTCCTCGGCAGATCACGTGACGATTAATTATGAAGGTCGTCCATATCTTTGTCCTCACCGCGGAATGCGCTGTCCTGAAATTTGTGACGCATTTGTATCTTGGGAAGATGGACTGGTCCAAGCAGTTAATCCCAACCTGACATCTTTTGTCGGTAAAAGGCTGGCAGCAGGAGATAACGAATGCGAAGTCATTATCGCTCCAAAAAGTAAAAAATCAACCAGAACAGACTAAGAATCGTCTTTTTCAAGATAAAGACAGCCATGCTCTTTTAATTGTTCTATCCGAATAATTATTGTTTCAAAAATGATGCGGTTGAAAAGATCCTTGCATTTCGGGTCAATTGCCGAAAATTCATATACACGAATCTTCAATAAGTTTTGAATTGCTTCACCTTCTAATGCCCCCTTGAGATCCTGCTTATTTGCGATGCAAATCTTGAGAGCACTCGGACATATCTCATGAAGTGGTTTGAGTAAGGACATTTTCGTCTTTAAACAATTTTTTGATGTTGAATCAACCACGAAAATGAACATGTACGCTCTTCTCAATGCATCTTTATCAACAGGTGCGATTTCCCCATTCACGATTTTCCGGATTGTTGTCTTTGACACGTCAATAAGGTTTATGTTCAATGGTAAAAAAATCGTATTTAACTTAGTATTGGCTTCTTGCATTAAACCATATTGCCTTTCTTCACCGGGAAATGAATCGAAAATCGTGGTTTTGCCAACGCTAGCATGACCAATAAGGAAAAAATTTATTTCGTGAATTTTCTCATGGAGTAAAGTCCTATAAAAATCGACATCAACGTACTTGCCTGGTGATTCCTTGATCATTGCAATTTTTGTCAGCTGATCAAATGTCCGTTCATCCAATCCTGCAAAATTTGGATGCTGTTTACGGATTTTTTTAACGTATTTTTCCCCGCTTGAGTTAACAGCCAATGGTAGACGCTTGTAACAATCAACAGGACACGTTTCACAACCTTGCAAATATACATATTCAATAGCACGATCAACATTAATCTGAAAAACAAGACCTTCATAATAAATGTATACAGAATCTTTCTCAAGGTCTAACTCGAGATTTGCTAAGTATTCCTTGATGAAGTTCTTTTTAGAAAATGCATCCAATTTTATATAATCCTGAAAAAAACTTATTATTCAAGTCATCAGGTGTCAGGTTTCATGTCGGATCGTCCTACCTCTCGAATCTGATAGTTAGGATCTATCCCCAGAACCACGACACAAGCATCTCCAGCAGCATTTTTATGGGGAACTTTAAAAATAAAAGGCCATCGTTTAACATTTGGCGGAAGTTCGATCTTAAGAGTCAGAATTTGATCGCACTTCGGACATTTAAAGACCTTGGTTTTCCCCATTTTGTACACCTTTTTAATGGGCGTGGTTCGATAAACCTGAAAATGCACCCACAATTGAAAATTTTACAAAGGCACTTCTTTTGATATTTATATTATTTCAGCAAGTTTTCTAAATTAAAAAATTTTGCATCACGACTAAAATTTTATCACGAATCTAATTTTAGCTCGTTATACCAAACAAATTTTTAAAAAAAAACACGAAAAGGAATACATGTCTCATCCACTGCAAGAGATACGTGTTCTCGACCTAACCAGACTTGCTCCGGGACCTTATGCAACGATGATACTGGGAGATTTGGGAGCGGACATCATAAAAATCGAAGATACGAAAGTTGGTGATTACGTACGTTGGCGAAAACCGTTCACCAAGAATTCCAATGACGAAAATGAGAATTTATACTTCATTTCATTGAATAGAAATAAGAGAAGTCTGACTTTGGACTTGAAAACGGTTGAAGGTCAGCAAATTTTTTATCGCTTGGCAAAAACAGCCGATGTTCTGATCGAATCGTTCCGTCCGGGTGTCGTTGATCGACTCAAAATAGATTACGAGACGTTACGTGTTCTAAATTCTAAATTGATTTATTGTAGCTTGACCGGTTATGGTCAGTCAGGACCGTATGCGGCTCTTCCCGGTCATGATTTGAATTATATTAGCATTTCAGGATTAGGGGCAATTTCAGGTGTTCCAGAGGCAGGACCGCGTCCCCTCGGAACTCAAGTTGCAGATTTTGGTGGTGCCATGAGCGCAGTCATTGCCATATTATCGGCTTTAATTGAAAGACAAAAAAGCCAAATCGGTCAGTATATTGACGTGGCGATGTTTGAAACGCCAATTTCGTGGATGACAGGAGTCTATGCTGATTTCTTTAGTTCAGGACGATTACCCAAAGTGGGTGCAGAACGGTTAACAGGAGATTTGCCGAATTATAACGTTTATGAAACCAAAGACGGAAAATTTGTCGCCATTGGCTCTTTAGAAGCAAAATTTTGGAAGGAAACCTGCAAGATGCTTAAAATGGAACAATTCGCGGGCATGGATCCAAGCTCAGATGAGCATAAACAAGAAATCTTCGAGGTTTTAAAATCAAAAATCAAAAAATTCTCTCGAGACGAATTAATTGAACATGCTAAAAACGTTGATGCTTGCATCACGCCGATCTTGACTCTTGATGAAGTCTTATCGAACGAACACGTCCTTAGCAGAGAAGTGTTCTTTGAGCACGAACATCCCCGAGTTGGGAAAATACGGCAAGTCAGATTACCAATAAAGTTCTCACGTTCTGAAACGGGCATACACCACCATTCTCCAGCATTTGGAGAGCATTCAGAAGAAATTTTACGAGAACTAGGATATACTCAGGTGGAATTTGATGAATTTAGAAAAAAAGGGATAATATAAAAAGATGTTATTTTTTATTAATTACTTCTTTCGCGATGGCGATGACTTCTTCTAGAGGAAGAACCATGCTCTTCATGTACTCTTGGTATTGTTTGACGAAATCCTCGCGATTTTGGATGAATTGTTTTTGACGTTGTTCATGTTTATCTTTGACTTTAAGAGTGATTTCTCGTAGTTGTTCCTTCGTTGGACTAATACCCCGTGGTTTTAATGCGGCTTCCAGGACCGAAGCTGTCCCGCTGAATTTTCCCATGTCATAAATCGTGCTCCGTCCAAGGAGTTCGGATGGAATGAGTTCATAGGTAAATTTATTTTTCAAGACACCGTGAGCATGAATTCCACTTTCGTGTCGGAAAGCATTGAGTCCCACGATAGGTTTATTAACGGGAATTGGAATGCCAGCATATTTTGACACTAATTCGCAAGCTTCCACGAGTTTATCAAAATTTACACGTAGTTTCATTCCATAGATGACTTTTAAGGCAGTGATTACTTCTTCTATCGGTGTATTTCCACATCGCTCGCCAATTCCTAAAATCGTTCCCTGTGCGGCAGCTGCACCAACCTCTATACACGCCAGGGTATTTGCAGTTGCCATGCCGAGATCATTGTGGAAATGCAATCCTAAGGAAATGCCGGGTTCGCCTGCTTCTGCAAATTTACGCTTTGCTTCAAGATAAAACCAAGCTGCAGACCTAGGCGTGAAATTTGAAACCGTATCACTAATACCCGTGCCTGCCCAATGTTCCTTGCACCGATCTTTAACGGCTTTAACAATTTTCACGTAATAATCCAAATCGCTCCTAGAAACGTCTTCCATCCCAAAAACGATGTCAAAATCATGGTCAAGTGCATAATCCAATTTTTCTAGATATTTCTCAATGTTAGATTCAGGTGTTAAACCCATTTTTTCCCGAATGTGAAATTCAGAACAACTCGTGAATAGATCCAGCATTCGCGCATCTGCTCTAAGAGCAGCATCAATATCGTTTTTATTTGCACGAGCCATCACGTAGCACATTGCCTTAGGGGCACTTTCAGTAATCATCTTACATGCTTTTTCTTCATCTTTTGAAACACCAGGATAACCGACTTCTATGAGTGAAATTCCGGCATCTGCAATTGCATGAACGATTTCCAATTTTTGGTCGGGTGTAAAGATAACACCGGGTTGCTGTTCACCATCTCTACACGTGGTATCTGCGAAGTTGATAAGAGGAGCAAATTTATATTGATCACCTAGTTCGACAGCATAATTATGGAGCCAACCTTTTTCAAAGATTTCTCTTCTATCTTCAGGTAATGATCTGAGATATCTTTTCATGTTTACTTTCGGCAATAAAATCCCTCAATAACAAATTTGTATTGAATTCTTTCTATTAGTAGAATAATTTTGTTTGTGTTTTTTTTATTTGTCGGTATTTAATTAAAAATATTCATTTAAAATTATCCGAAGTGATCACCAAATAATGGGAAAAATGGTGATCTTGAACGCCCATATCATGATAAAGGGAATTATTAGTCCAATTAGAAATCCAGAGATGAGTTGCCATGTCGAATGACCCTGTTCGAATGATTCTTGCATCTGCCATTTTGCCCAAGCAATGGGTGGGAGTAAGAAATATAATAAAAAGAAAAGCTGATATTCGGGGACGCCACCAAAGAAACCATAACAAATCCACATCGTTGTAATGGAGCACGTTGCCCCGCTCATGTGCAATGAAGTCTTAAACTTAAATAAAGTTGTAATTATTAAATTTATGACACCGATAACAAAGTAAATCGTTCCAAACATGATAAAGACTCGGAGATTTATGAGAAGAACAAGATCGAGATAAATGTAAATGGGAATGACGATAAACCAGCCAACTAGAGAAAGCCCCAGTAGGAACCATCTATCTTCTCTGTGCGTGGTATATTTTTGGACTTTTCCTTTTTTTCTCAAGAAAATCACGGGTATCAAGGGAAAGAAAAGAATGAATGCCATTGATACCAATACCAGTAGGAATTCATGTGCGATCATTACGGGATACGTTAATTCACCAAAAACATACAGCGATGGTCGATGCGTGGTACTATACGAAAATAAAATGATTAAAACGATTTGGAAAGGTGAAACGGAGAGAAGCGTTAGAATATATGCGACCTTATCTCTTTTGGTTTTCCTATAATGGTCTGATTCGATATTTGATTCGGAAAAATCCAAGACCTCCTTGAGTTAAAAGTTCACTTGTCTTTTTTTAGTGCTTTTTCGATTAATAATAAAGCTCTTGTCATCAATTCAGGAGAGATGTCGCGGGATTCACCGGTGAGAGCATTTTCTATAATTGCTTGCGCATCTTCATCTGTTTTTGCAAGCTTTATGATTTGGGAAACATTATAATCTACGTCACTCATTAAAAGGTCACGCAATGCTCGATGTGTCGAGAAGATGTTCGGAAATCGCATCTTTTTATACGCGCGCTTGTATTTCTTGAAATTATCTTTAGAATAATCGTTTGATTCACGTGCTTCGATTGCGGTCTTTCCAGCCAGCTTACCAGTCCACATTGCATAGATGATGCCTTCGCCCAGCATGGGGCTAACAAAACCAACAGAATCACCTATTGCAATGATGCCATCACCCACAGTCTTTCCCTTAATCCCACATAGAGGCACGGGATGGTTTCGCTTCCAAATGACTTTAGGTTTTGAAAACTTATCCGCTATTCCCTCCCATTCAATAAATTTCAAGAGATAATGCATGGGATTCAAACCTTTCGTCCGATGAAGACCAAGACCAATATTTGCAACGTGATCGTTCAAAGGAAAAATCCAAGCATATGCATTCGGAGCAATCTGATTCGAAAGATAAAAACGGTTATAATACTCATTCTCATCATCGTTGCTGGGATTATATCCTTCAACAAATGCAACAGCACATTGACCAATATCACGTTCGACATTCCACTTATTACGCAATCCTGCCTTTATTACGGTTTGCGAACCCACGCCATCAGCCGCTATCGTCAATGGTGCTTCATATTCCAAAACGCCCTTGTCATTCTTGCAAACAACACCTGAAACCTTACCATTCTTGATGATCAAGTCAACAACCCTTGTCCTATCAAGCAGGTTTGCTCCTGCCGAAACTGCCCTATCGGTCAAGAATTTATCAAATACAGCCCGACGCATGTTCCAACCATAATCTTTTCCTTTCGCTTCCAACGTGTACTGATTTCCATCTGAAGCAATTATTATACTACCTTTGATGCGTTTTTCAACGACATTTTCGGGCTTAATATCAAAATCGATAAGAACTTGGTTTGGAATTCCTCCACCACATGGTTTTTCTTGGCGAGAATCCATGGGTAATTTATCAATTAGAAGCACGTTTAGTCCTGCTTCTGCCATTGTTTCTGCAGCAATAGATCCTCCAGGACCTGCTCCTACAACGATTACATCTGGTGTCAACGTCAAAGCCTCAAGATAAACTTGTGTTTATTCTTTCTACTTGGTCTAATTACAAAATAAAAGAGTTTTTCTTGGAGGGGAATCCGTTTCATGATTGCTCAAAAAAAACGTTATCAATCATTTCTTTTCTTTTTCTTCATTTTCTACGTATTATCTAGGAACTACACACCTTGATATTATTCACGGAACATCCTCATGAATAACTCATTACGAGTATGGCATTAGGTGTGATCAGCAGTGGTCCGCATTAAAAAGTTGGAAATCAATGGATTCAAATCTTTTGGGAAAAAAACGACCATCCGATTTGATAACGGTTTTACTTGCATAGTAGGAGCAAATGGGTCAGGCAAATCAAACGTTATTGATGCACTTTGTTTCGTGATGGGACAGTCTTCTTCCAAATCAATGCGCGGATCCACATTCTCGGATTTAGTTTTCGCAGGTGGTGCTAATTCACCGGGTTCTAACTCTGCAAGGGTCACGATTTATTTGGATAACGCAGATAGAATGTTACCCTTTGATCAAGATGAGGTAATAATCAGTCGTGAAGCATATCTCTCAGGAAAGAGTAAGTACCGACTAAATGGTCGTCAGGTAACCCGATTTCAAATTGTTGATCTTTTTTCCTTGATAGGAATCGAAAGTGATGGATACAACATAGTTCAACAAGGAGCCATTGCCAGAATCATACATGCAAATGTCAAAGAACGTCAGAAACTATTGGAAGACATCTCAGGTATTTCCGTATATGACCAAAAGCGAGAAAAATCTGAGAAAGAGTTAGAAAAAGCAAGTCATAATTTAGAAAAAGTAGGATATGTTCTAAAATCTCTCAAGGAAAACTTGGAACGCCTTGAAGAAGAGCGATCAGTTGCACTAAAAGCACGAAGATTGGATGTTGAAATAGAACATTTGGATAAATTGATAGTTGCCAGTCAGCACGTCTACATTTCAAGAGAGCTGGACGGGATAAAGAATGAGATCGAGACCAAACAAAGAACCATTAAAGCAAAAGAGTTAGAAATAGTCAACG
Organism: Candidatus Helarchaeota archaeon; assembly: GCA_029838215.1. Taxonomy (GTDB): domain Archaea; phylum Asgardarchaeota; class Lokiarchaeia; order Helarchaeales; family RDOG01; genus JALGVI01. The sequence continues at coordinate 44,031 of JALGVI010000002.1, forward strand.
TTGAACAAGAGATCGTGAATGAAAATAAGAAACTTCGTGAACTTCAAATACAAGTTCGAAAAATTCGTGAAATTGATCTCCAAAACCAGCGCGATTCATTAAATTCCATCAAGCAAAATCTTTCGGTTGAAAAAGCTAATCTTAAAAATCAAGTCATTCGTAGAAAAGAGCTGAAAAGTCAAATTCCCATGCTCATTAAGAATTTAGAACTAACCAGGGATGCAACTCAGGAAACACGACAAATCATTGCTGATCTTAATTCTCAGGAAGAAAAAGTGCGAGCCAACATCCACGAGAAAGAAATCGACCTGAACGAGACGTTACGAGAAAAAAAATTATTAGACGTGCAAGTTAATCGGCTCAGGCAGCAAAAGTCAATTCATGAAGCAAAACTCAATGAGTTACAACAGCAATTGGCATTCAATAACGCAAAAATAGAAGCATTGCAAAAAGAATTTGAGATGGGAGAGAAAGAGCTCAAGAAAAAACAACACGAGCGAGAACAATGTACCAATGAGATCACACGAGCTAAACTTAACACGGACAAAATGCAAGATGAGTTAAAAAACATCAAGAAAGACCTCGAAATAGTGTACCGGACAATATCAAATCATGAACAACAAATCATTGCTTTAAAAGACGAACAAAAACAGACTTCCGATCACATTTCAGACCATTCACGAAAATTAATGCAATTGAAAGAAAAACGTGAAGCAATTAAAAATCAAAAATTAATTGTGGAAACAAAAAGGCATTCAAAGCAGAAAGAACTTGATTCAATTCAACTAAGATTACGAGAACTTGAAGAACAGATGAAACTTGAACAAAAATCATTCCGAAAATTGAGCACGAAGAAAATAAGAACGGTCAGGAAGACCTTAAAAAATGAATTGAAAAACATTCACGAAATACTTGATTCTTTGAACTTGAGCAAGGAAGAATTAGGAAAAGCAGAAAATGCTCATGAAAGCCAAATTCTTGATTTTACACGTCAAAAAATTGAGCTCTCTACAACCATCAAGACCCTTAAAGAAAACAATAAATTTGATAATTTACCCACGGAATTTTGCAAGACCTGTCCGCATGTTAAAGAGAAGAAAAAACAATCCGATAGTCATGTCCAAGATTTAATGCTACAATTAGAACACGTCCAAATTACTTTGGAAAATCTTCGCACGGATCAGACAAAAATTGAAAAGGAAGTTACCGAAATTGAGACTCAACTCTTTGACCTTCAGAACAAAAAGGAAAAATTTGAGGTTAAAATGGAACGCTTGTCCGTCCAACTTGAAAATGAAAGAGAAAAAGAAATAGAGAAAATAAAATTAATGCAGAAATTGAATGAAAGTAAACAACAGGTACTAAATAAAATTTCAATAGTAATGGATGAGCTTTCAGAAATTTCGAATAAAGAAAAGGAACTCACGTCCCAAGAACTTCTCATTCATCAGGGAAATGAAGTTCACGGAATAGAGATGACTCTAAAAAGTCTTAAGTCAAACCTTATAGAAATTCAAGAAAAAATTGAATCCCACGTGAAAAAGAAGACCGAAGTAGATCATCGTCGAGAAATCCTCGAAAAAGAAATGGATCGTCTAAATTCTCGAATTGGAACGGAGAATAAGAATATTCAGCAGCAACAATTTTTCCTGAACAAGCTTGAAGAAGAAATTCGGAATACAAAGAATAAGAATCTTCAGGCTCTCAAGAATCACGGTACAATCAAGATGGCAATCCAAGACTTGGGCATTCAAATTCACGAGCTAACAAAAATGGTTCAGGATGTCCAAAACGAGTTGAATCAATTCGATTTACAAAAAATTGAAGCAAAGATCTCTAAATTGCAAGAAGAACTTCGCGATTTACGTTCAAGACATGGAGACTTGAAATTAGAATTAGCAAAAAATACTACAAAATTAAACGATCACTTGAAACCGAAAGAAAATGAACTCCAAGCAGAGATAATTCGCATCATAAACCTGAGCTCATCCGTGAAAAACAAAATCACCGAGATTAAAGAGTTAATTGATAATTTACAAGTAGGCCTTGAAGAAGAAACACAAAACGAACGTCAATTACTTGCTGAACTTGATGAATTAGTCAAGCATGAAAAACAACAAAAAGAAAAGGTCGACAAGCTTCTTGAAAATGAGAAACAAATCAAGGATGAAATTAACACGAGCAAGATAAAATTAGAAGAGCTGATTGGGAAGTCGTTCCATCTTCAACATAAAAAGAAAGAATTGGATCAACTCATTTCAGAATTTAAACAGGATGAAAAAATCGCAGAACTCATTCCTTTTGAAGAAATCCCACGGAAAATAAATGAACTCAAGAACAAAAAAAGAGACCGCCGAACCCTTGATCCCGTGAACATGAAAAGCATCAAGCATTATGAGCAGGTTCAAGAACAATATTCTACGTTCATCAAGAAAGAAGAAGAACTTTTAGATGAACGACAGAAAATACTTGAGTTTATCGATCAAATTGAAAAAGAAAAACGAGATATTTTCATGAATACCTTCAATGAGGTAAATAAGAATTTTGGATGGATCTATAACGAACTCTCTGGAGGAGGGAAAGCAAGACTCGTGTTACTTGATGAAGAAGATCCATTTAGCGACATTTCGGGTGTAAACATCGTTGCCAACCCCGTTGGTAAAAAAATTAAGGACTTGCGACTCGCATCTGGTGGAGAGAAATCGCTCGTTACGTTGGCATTTATATTCGCCATTCAACAATTTCGGCCTGCACCATTCTACATATTTGACGAAATTGATGCCGCATTAGATGATTCCAACGCCCGAAACGTGTCAGAAATCATCGCAAAATTCGCCGAAACAGGAAAATCTCAATTTATTGTAATAAGTCTCAGGGATGCAACAATGGTGAATGCCGACCAACTCATTGGAGTGACGAATGTAGATGGGATTTCCAGCACGTTAGCATTAAATTTAAACGAGATTGCTCCGAAAATACAAGGATAAACACTTTTTTCTTAATCGTCATAAAAATTGGCAACGTTACATCAGTGAAATAAATTTATACCGACCAGATTGAATCTCAATGATTGCCACATCGTTTTCGTGTGAAAGAAGCTTGACATCCTTAACGGCATTAATAGGAGTACCGCTTTCAGTAATGCTCTCGGCATTTCTTGCAGGGATGTGAACAGATGCAGTGACATTGGGAGGAATGCTAATTTTTAGATGGAATTTACCTTCATTTTTGGTCCAATGAACTGAAATTCGCCCCCGAATTGAATCATAATGTCCTTTCGCCCAAGTAATCGTGCCACCGGGTTGAGGTTTTATCACGACGTGCTTATAACTTGGCTGCTCTTCATCCGGATTGATACCCAGAATCACGCGGTACATCCATTCTCCAACAGATCCAATGGCATAGTGGCAGAACGAATTCATCAACCAGCTTTGAAAACCTCGACCTTTTACGAAACCATCCCAACGTTCCCACATGGTTGTCGCCCCTTGATCTATCATGTAGAACCAAGATGGAAATCTCCGACTTAAAAGTAGGTCATATGCTTTTTCGACGTGTCCCCATTTAGAAAGCTCCATCATCATGGGTAACGTGGAGCAAAAACCGGTAGATAGACGATCGTCATATTTGTTCAATGCTTGGATCAGCCGATTGGCGGCATTAAGTCTAATTTTTTCGGGCAATAAGTCAAAATGGAGTGCCAAAGCATAACCTGCTTGTGTATCTCCTTTAATCTTGCCGGTTTCATCAACAAACTCCTTGACAAATGCATTTTTGATCTGTTGAGCCAACTCCGCATATTTTTTTGAATCATCCTCTTGTCCGATGATCTTTGCCATTTTTGAGAGTACTTCCGTTGAATGCGCGAAAAAAGCAGTCGAAAGGACATCTTTGGGAATTTCCCCTCCTTTTTTCGGATAATCACGTGATTTAATCGTGTTTCCATTTAGCCAATCACCATAATTATTTCCGGTGCTTTTTCTCCAAATTAAATTCGGATTTCTTAAATGCACGAATTCAATGAATTTCTTTGCAGATTCATAGTGTTGTTGCAAAACGCGTTCGTCGCCGTAATTTAAGTACATGCACCAAGGCACCAAAACACCGCAATCGGACCACGCAGGGGCACCAATGAAATTAAGAACACTCAAGATGTGTCTTGATCTTGAAGGAAAAGGAACAAAATCAGGGTATTGACCATTCGGAAGTTGTGAATCTCTAATGTCTTTGATCCATTTCGTGTAAAATGCAGCCATATCCATATTAAAGATGGATGTTTGACAAAAAGCCATTGCATCACCCATCCACCCCATTCGCTCATTTCTTTGCGGGCAGTCCGTGGGCACGCTTATCAGATTATCTCGTTGTGTCCAGAAGATATTTCTCCACAATTTATTAACGGATGGATCGGAACACTCAAAAGCACCGACAACAGGAGTATCGGACGCAATGGCACAACCTGTTATCATGTCAAGGTCTGGTCTGAAATCCTTTTTCAATCCCGTTACCTCAACATGCTGAAACCCGTGATAGGTAAAACGTGGATGGTACTCACGCGTTTTTTCATCATTGATTATAAATTTATCCGTGGCTTTTGCGAACCTCAGGTTTTTAGTATAAAGAGAACCATCTTCTTTAAGCATTTCACCATGACGTAGCCGAACGACACGTTTCGAATTAAGCGCGGAAGTATCTATCTTAAGCTTACAAAATCCTGCAATATTTTGTCCTAAATTAAAAATGAAAACCCCTTTCTTTGGCTCAGATACTTCTATTGGCTTGATTTCTTCCACGATGCGAATCGGTTGATTCATTTGAGCAACGAGATTTACCTGAATCGATTCGTCGACAATGGCTTGAGACCAGTGATGATCGTCAAATCCTGGTTCTTTCCATCCATCTGGCTCCTTTCGTGCATTAAAACATTCACCTTGAAAATGATCAGCCCATTGAATCGGCCCGTCATTCCAAATCTTCCAGCTGGAATCACTCACGATATCTGAATTTGTCCCATCTTTATATTCAACCGATAATTGCATTAGAAAATGACGACTCGTGCCATAAAAACCATGGATGGGAATTATTCCGGGACCCAAATTTCCTGCATACCATCCATCTGCCAGCATTGCTCCAATTACATTTTCGCCTTTTTTAAGTAAATTAGTCACGTCATGAGTTTGATATTGAACTCTTTTCCGATAATCCGTCCATTCAGGTGATAAAAAATGATCTCCTACTTTGGTACCATTAATATATAATTCATATTCACCGAGTGCCGTGACATGTACGAGAGCACGGTTCACTTCTTTTTCAAGATTAAACGTCTTTCTCAATAATTGGGAATTTTTTTTTCGGAATTTTGGAATTATTCCTTTTAATAACGAAGTCTTTTTTCGAGTTTCACCAATCCATCTTGCACTCCAATCATCTTGATTAATTAAACCCATGTTCCAGAAAGAATGACTACTCCATGCAGAAGTTTCATTATTTTCATCCCAAACTCTGACTTTCCAAAAGCAAAACATCTTTGATTTGAGCGATTTGCCTTCATACGTGATATTTGTCGTTTCATCAGATTCGATCTTCCCGGTATCCCAAAGATCACCTTGATTGTCTTGCAATAGGCTCTCATTACTTGCTACCAAAATTTGATATGCAGTTTGTTTTTGACCTCTCGTATCAGATTTTAATAGCCAACTAAGCCGTGGATTTAATACGTCAATTCCTTTTGGATTGATTAAATATTCACAAGTTAGGTGGCTTGGCTGGAGAGAAGACTCGGAATTTTTAGATGCGTTCATTTTTTTAACCTTCATAATTATGCAATCGAAAAAAAGGACAACAAGCTTTATTCTTCATCATTCTTTAAAAATAGGGGTGATTTTTTTCCCAAGATTTTGAATTTTTAACTTCAAGGTTCTCATGAATTCTTTCCAATTCGGTCTAAAATTCTTCGGCAAGTAATGATTCGTGCTGTTTCCAATATAATTAGCGTTTTTTTCTGCGTCTTCCAAATCAATAAGAATATCATGAAACAAGTTTTTAATTGAAATGTTTTGATGGTAGGCAGTAATTATCAATTCTAGAGCTTTTTTCAAAGATTTCATGTGAATTTCCAAGTTTACAAGATAAAAAACATCATACATATCTTTTCCCTCTTTCCTATTATGCAATGCAAGTAGTTTTCTTGCCAAAATGTCTTCTAGCGAGTACGTCATGAACGTGCAAGCCTGAGTCGTTTCCAAATTTGATTTTAATAGCACCTCTTTTGGTTCTTTTGCAGCAACAACTTTGTCAAGAGAAAGATAAAACTCACATCTAACAAGATCTTTTCTTTGAAATTCGTTAACATACCGGCAATCAAATCTAAGAGTTCGGTGCATTAATTTTGGTTCGTCCAAATCAAAATTTTCAATTTTATTCATTTGTTGCTTGATGTAATTTATTTTATCATTTAATCCATCAGCAGAGACAAAATCTAAGTCAATATCTTCCGAAAATCTCTTTGGTTCTTGTAGATAGGCTCTATTTATAGCAGTTCCTCCTTTTAATATTACTTCCTTCGTTCTGAATAGGTTTTTTACCTGCAGGATTAATTCTGTAATTTTACTATCCTTGCTTATGAAATTAATTCCCAGTCCTGTTTTGATCGCTAAATGCTTGATTATTTGAGGATCAGCCATGATACCACCACGATAAGATTCTATCTTTCCCGTAATTGTCAATAATTTTCCATTCTTTTTCGTATTTCCCCTTAGATTTCTGAGTGGATATTAATTTAGTCTTGGTCCGAACCCTTTTTTTTAGATATTGCAATATAGTTTCAGGCATGCTAAAATCCACTTCCTTCTTCATCAAATCTAAAATATATCCAATTTTCTGGCACATTGAATCAGTTGAAAGCTCCTTGACATATTCAAGGAACTCACTCCAATTCAAAACATTTTGTTGAAATAATGCTTTTGTTATTTCACTATAACCTCCAGCGTACTGTGGCTTCACAAAGCAATCAAAGAAGGTTTTTTCGATCGTAGAAACATAATACTTTTTATAATGAGTGATTCCTGTAGCTTTTTTTCCAAATGCGACTGCCCTAAATGTATATTGACCAATTATTTTACTCCGCGATATATTAGGAGTGACTATGTAGATAGTGAAACTTTCATAATCACTTAGATCATATATTCGCAACGCGGTCCCTAAAGCCAAATATCCATTATATAAAAACAGTCCTAATTCGAAAGGATCATCCATAAATGGACTTTTCGAGGGATCTTTTTGAACTAAGTAAACTCCTCTCTTGATTTTATATAAGTAACCTTTTTCTATTAAGCGTGATAAAATCTTATTGACAGTCGTGCCTTTTTTATGATAGAATATGTTTTTAATCTGTTCGTTTGTAATTATCCATTCATTTGACTTGAATAGAGGGTTGAAAATTTCTTGTTCGGATTTTGAAAGGTAGATATTTTTGTTCATTTAGTACAATTTATTTGGATGTTTCATAAAAAATTTTCTACCAACTTATTGGCAAGTAATTCAGAAATTAAAATTTGGTAATTAAAATAAAAAGTTCATGTGCTGGTTTTATTTAATTCATGGAGAGAATTTCAGAATCGGACATTTCTTGATGCATTCAAGGCATTTCGTGCAGTTTTCTGCAACCATCCATGCCTTTTCGTCCTTCAGATAAATTGCTTGACTTGTGCACAATTCGATGCAAAGACCACATCCAATGCATTTTTGCGCTTTCAGGATAAATGGAACGATTTTTTTCAAGTCGTTAATCAATTCAGATTCATCGTGATTATAACTTCGGATGTTTAGGCTTCCATCCGAAAAAATAGTAATCGACGTGAGGTCTTCTTTCACGTTTAAGATTCCGTGCTCAAGATTAAGCATTGTTTTCCCAAATATTTCTAAGAAATTGGAAACTCGTTCTAAATCGAGTCCCGTGTTAAAATGACCTTCTAATACCACGGATCCATCCTTACAAGGACTCATTCCGACCGTGTAATTCATCGTGATGTCGTCGTTTTTCCCATATTTTGCCTTGAATGGTGCAATTTGTAGTTTCTCCATCAAATTCGTTTGGGATTTTGGTAATTTTTTCCATCTCCAAAAACCAAGAGTCATCCATTCTTCAGGGTATTCGTTTTTTTCGGCATGTTCACGTAATAAGCTCCATAGTTCGTCATATTTCTCGGGAAAATGTGTTTTTAGAATTTCGATATCAGCTAATTTATTCGCAGGGCAAGGAATGCAGCCAACACGTTCGTAACCCAATTCATATAAAGGGTTGAAATTGAAATTGTTTCTTTCTTGCTCGCGGAAAATGTAAAGCCAAACGAGTAGCGCTATCCAGTTATTAATTGGATGTGCACTTACTTGTTGTGGAATGTATGAATTCCTTGCTATTTTTCCTCGTCGTGCTTCATCTCTCCGCAAAAAGCTCTCATATTTTCGATTCCCGACGAAAGTCAGAACACCATCAGGGTAATGATCTCTTATCAAGTCGTTAACATTCGAAAGTTTCAAGACCTTGCAACACCAACGAAAGTCTCGCGCCGGAGGACCGAAAATATCCCGTGCCACGTCATAGAAATCATTCTTGGCAGTATATTTCAGAAATTTTTTCTCCAATCCAAATTTTTTGATGATTTCTTCCACGTGCTCGATTGTTTCAGGGAATTCAATGCCCGTATCAATAAAAAACACGCCGAAATCAAGTTTTGCCTTCATGAGCAATAATAATAGCACTAAAGAATCCTTTCCTCCCGAAAAAGAAAGAAGTTTGGGAAGGTCAAATTTACGGGATGCTTTCTGAATGAATTTCAGAGCAACTTTTTCTTTAGAATTAAGAATCTTGTCATTAATTCGGACGACATCATTCCAATCTGCGTGCCCATTTAAGATCTTTGGGGGTCGTGGAGTATCATGATACTTGACTCTAACGACTAAACCCCGTTTTTGTTTCGCAATTTCAGAGCTGGAACCCAAGGCAATACCGACAGCAATTAATTTGCCAGATTCTGTCAGAATAAAAGTCAGGTCATTCTTTTTAATTTCTTTAGAGTAGTCGACAATTCCAGGTGCAAGCAAGTTCGCCCCTTTTACAATTCGGGGAACTGCACCCGCATCGACCTTTATCCACGTCCTTGGGGTGAATTGAAGCATTCTTCTAGCGCCTTCAAGCTTGGGAAGGAACTCCCATTTATCCCCGTCTTTTAGGACATTGTATCGAATGTTTCCTAGGACTTGCCCGTCAATAATCACTTCATCCATTCGATCTTCATATGGGACTTTATTTAACACGATTACTTTCTTTTCATCAATGATTTTTTCACAATTCATTCCAAATTGAGCCGCGATTGAATCTTTAATGCGTTTGATATCATCTTTAAATGCAGGACGGCAATCGTAAGGAGGTGAAATCTTGACTTCGAAAGTATCCTTTTCGCAGTCGGGGTTTGGGCAACGTTTTGCGTCAATTATTGGAACATTGCAGTCACTGCACCAATATAATTGATTACGACCAAGAAATAATGATGGCATCGCATGATCCTGAGAGAAATCTCTTTTTAATGTTTTTTACAGAAAAATGCCTTAAATTCACGTGAACATGAATAAATAATTAATATTCAGATCGTCATATAGAAAAATACAATTCTCAGATAATTCTTACAAGAAATCAAAGCGAAATTAATGAGCTGTCAAGAAAATGACATGGTCACCAGTAGAAGGACAAATAATGACACGTTGGGCAAAGCAGTTATCTGCCGACAATCCGTTGCCAGAATATCCGCGCCCCCAATTAGAACGTGAAACTTGGTTAAATTTAAATGGTCTATGGAATTATGCAATTCTTCCGAAAAAATGCAAATCCGTTGATTCCTACGACGGTGAAATATTGGTTCCCTTTCCCATTGAATCGGCTCTTTCGGGAGTAAAGCGAAAATTGCGACCAAAAGACAGGTTATGGTATCAACGAAGTGTTTCAATTCCAAAAGAATGGAGTGGACAAAAACTCCTTCTCCACTTTGGAGCGGTTGATTGGGAAGCCACGGTTCACGTGAATGGGAAGCGAGTTGGTTCTCATCATGGAGGATACGTGCCTTTTGCATTTGAGATTTCGAAATTTGTAAATTTCGGTGCAGAAAATGATATCGTTGTTGACGTGCTTGATCCGACAGGTAGAGGGCGACATGAAAGGGGAAAACAAACACTTCATCCATACATGATTTATTATACAGCAGTTTCAGGTATATGGCAGACTGTTTGGCTCGAGCCCGTTCCAGAAACTCACGTAAAAAGCCTAAAAATTACACCAGATATTGATACGTCGACCGTGCGAATTTCGATCAATTGTGAAAATATTAAAACGGGTGACAAGGTCAAGGTTAGCATTCTTGATGATGATAATGAAGTCGTGTCGATCATCGACAATCCTGAACACGAGCTCACGTTAAAGATTCCTGAGCCTAAATTATGGAATCCACGGTCTCCATTCCTTTACCGAATCATCGTTCAGCTTGAGCGAAATGGTCAGGTTTTGGATGAAGTTACCAGTTATTGTGGAGTGCGCAAGATCGGACTTAATAAAGATAAAGATGGGCACGTGCGAATTGAATTGAACGACGAACCTATCTTTCAATACGGAACATTAGATCAAGGATATTGGCCTGATGGACTCTATACGGCTCCAACAGATGAAGCTTTATTGTTCGATATCGAAATAACGAAAAAGATCGGTTTCAACATGATACGGAAACATGTAAAAGTCGAGCCACTTCGTTGGTATTATCATTGTGATCGGCTTGGAATGTTGGTTTGGCAAGACATGCCAAATGGAGGGTGGTACATCTGGCCCAGAAGCAAGTCCAATAAGAAATATTATCATGAGGAGCTCGAAGCGATGATTTCGACACTTTACAACTCACCATCAGTAATTGTTTGGGTTCCATTTAATGAAGGTTGGGGACAATTTGATACCAGGGCAATCACATCGAAGATCCGTGCTTTGGATCCAACACGTCTTATTGATAGTGCAAGCGGCTGGTTTGACAAGGGCGTCGGTGATGTTCGAGACATCCACGTGTACCCGGGTCCGAAAATGCCGAAAAAATTGAAAGGACGTGCTGCCGTAATCGGCGAGTTTGGTGGACTTGGTTTTAACGTGAAAGACCACGTGTGGAAGGCACGTTTCAAGTGGAGTTACAAGAAATCCAAGAGTCCCGATAAACTACTGGCAGAATACAAGGATTTGATGTCAAATCTTCAACCATTGATCAAAGACGGTTTATGCGCTGCAGTATACACGCAAATCACGGATGTTGAAAGAGAAATCAATGGATTGTTGACGTACGATCGGGAAATAATGAAAATAGATGAAAAAGAATTGAAGAAATTGCATTCTTCGTTATTTATAGAGCTTTAAAACAAGAAAAATTAAGGAGCGAAATCTCGGGCGAGATTCGACAGTTCTCCGTCTTCTTTTTTATAGGGGCGCAATCGAAATGCATATTCGTGCCATTTCTTTGCTAAAATCTTGGACTTTTTCGGCAAGAACGTGATTACGGGAGTATCGCCTCCGACACCGCGTTGTCCATAATCTAAATTCACGGTAATGGTATCCCGATGGGGCAATTCGTGGACGTGTCTTGCATTTTCCAAGTCTTCCATGGTATAAGGCCACGCACTCGTGTTTAAAAGATGAGTTCCTAAAGAACAGGCTAGAATTCCAGACTTCGCGTTATCTAGGTATGCTACCCAACGCACGTCGGTTCTATTGCCATTTTCCTGAGGAAAAACATAATCATGTTTAAATTCTTCAATTGTACAGGAATAGATGCCCACTGCAGCACCTGTCTTGCGGTCTACGTAGGTTTCCTGAGGTCCTTTTCCATACCACATGACATTTCTGAATCGTCTTGGAATGCCCATTTGCATTCCAAACCGGATCATGTTAATTTTTGGTCTAAATTTATTGTTAATGACAACATCTCCGCTCCCATAAACAGTATAAGTTGTTTCTAGCTTCGATTTGCCCTGTGGAACTTTCGATAATACGTGAATTCGTACCATTTGCGGACATGGTTGTTCGGCAAGGATGGTAACTACCTTTCGTTTCTTAGTTGCGCGCTTCCAACGCCGATTAAACCATCCGATGAGTGGAACGTATCTTGAAAGACCCAAGTCATTGTCGGTTGGAGCCCTCCAAAAGTTAGGAAGAAGAGGTAAAGAAATCAGTTCCTTATCATCATGCTTGAATGATTCAATCCCACCCGTTTTCTTTCCAATCTTTAGAGAAAAATTCTCACTCGAGATTGTAAAATCGTCCATGGATTCATTTATTTTAAGACTTGGTAGAGAATCGACATCCACTCCTGTCGCTTTTGGAACGTCATAAGGGATCTTGAATTGATCCCATGCCACGACGTGCCCTTTGTTCCCCCATGACACATCACTTGCTAACTTGAACGTGATCCTTAAATGATATTCCGTATTTTGCTTTAATTCGGGCTTCTGAAAAGGGATAGTGACTTCTTTTTCACTCAAAGGGGCTATATCCAACGGGGACAGTTGTCCGTCTTGCATTACATTCCCATTTTCAGTAAGCTCCCAAAAAACATCAAATGAACTGAGATTTTTAAATCGGTATTTATTTTGTATTCTTACCTTTCCATTGAGCAGGTCGATTGCGTGAACCTTGATATCTTGATAGACTTTTTTAACTTCAAATAAAGCAGGATTTGGAGATCGATCGGGTCTTAAAATCCCATTTATGCAGAAGTTACCGTCGTTTGGTTTATCACCGTAATCGCCACCATAAGCCCAGAACTCCTTCCCATCGTCTGAGACCTTTCGAAGTCCCTGGTCAATATAATCCCAGATGAATCCACCAACGCAGTTATCATATTTTTCAAATACATCCATGAAATCCTGAAGATTACCGACGCTATTACCCATTGCATGAGCATATTCACAGAGTATCCGTGGCTTGTCGCGATACTTTTTCGGGCGAACTGGTTTCCAGACACCAGTAAGGACCCATTTTCGCTGACCAGATCGCTCTAATTCCTTTGGTGAAGGATACATGGAACTAAAAACATCGGATTCTCTTAATTCATAGTCTCCTTCATAATGAAATTTCCGCGTGTGATCTATTTTAAGAGCGGCTTCTTTCATTTTGATGAAGTTCTTTCCATTTCCGGCTTCGTTTCCCAGTGACCACATGAAAACACAAGGATGATTCTTATCGCGTTCGACCATTCGAACCATTCGATCAACGACCGCTTTCGTCCATTCGGGTTTGCCTTTAGGAATTTTATTCCTCATTCCGTGTGTTTCCAAATTGCATTCATCAAGAACATAAAGCCCATATTTATCACATAAGTCATAGAAGACAGGATCATTTGGATAATGACAGGTTCGCACGGAATTTATGTTGTTTTGTTTCATGATCTTGATATCTTGAATCATTCTTTCGATAGAAACGGCTCGACCGTGATCAGGGTCGTGATCGTGACGATTTACGCCTTTAAATAATATTGACTTTCCATTGATGTAAATTTGGCTGTTCTTAATCTCAACAACGCGAAAACCGAAGTTACATCGCTCCACTTCGATGATCTCTTCGTTTGAATTTTTTAAAATGAGAATGATTTCATAAAGATATGGCATTTCAGCGGACCATTTTTCAGGATTTCTCACTTTTGAGTGCATTTCTATAATGGTTTCCATCCCGGGCACGACATTGAAACCCTCTTGCAATGGAGGGTCTAATATCACGGTTTTTCCTTCTGCATCTAACAATTTGACTTCCAATTTATGATTTTCAACGTCAGATTCCCCATAATTATGAACTTTTGCCTTAATGTTAAACCCGGCATCCACGCATGCATCATCCATGTCACACCAAACAAAAAAGTCTCGAACGTGAATTTTTGGAGTGGAAAATAGATACACGTTACGGTAAATGCCACTAAAACGCCACATGTCTTGATCTTCCAAGTAACTTCCATCGGACCAGCGATAGACCTCAACTGCAACGACATTTTTTCCTTCACGAAGAAATTTCGTGATGTTAAATTCCGCAGGAGTCATGCTCCCTTGGCTGTAACCAACTTTTTCGCCGTTAATCCAAATGTAAAAAGCAGATTTCACGCCGTCAAAATGAATGAAGACTTCGCGTTCTTCCCATTCATCCGGCAATATAAACTCTCTACGATAAGAACCAACGGGATTATATTCATGATCTATGCTGGGAACGTGCCTCCTTTTAACGCTGTACGGATATTTCATGTTAGTATAAATGGGTATTCCGTAACCTTCTAACTGCCAATTACGGGGTACCGGGATTTCATCCCATGAATTCACGTCATGATCCGGCTTATAAAAATCAACTGGACGGTCTGCGGGCCTTTTCACCCACTTGAATTTCCACTTTCCGTTCAGAGATCTGAAAAATGGCGAGTTTTCTCGATTCCCTCCTAATGAAGATTCAACATCAGGGTAAGGCAATAACGTGCAATGAGGCGGTTCTTTATTCCACGCTACGCATTCAGAATTTTCCCAGTCAGGTTTAACCTTTTTCGTCATTTTGTTCGCCAAGATATCTTTTTTATATTCGAAATTTCGTTCAATTTAAAGAAATATCTTAGTCTTTTTAAAATCATTTATCAATTAAGTTGACGACGATAGCCGTGAGCAAATGAATGAATTTCTTGAAAGAAAAATTTCCAAGTTGAAGAAGGTTTTAATCCAAGTCTTGTAATTGGGGACGAAAATAATTCAGGCTTTTTCTATTTTTAATCGAGTGCTGAGTCTTGATTTTTTCAACAGCTCTAAATTTTTTGTTATTATTCCAACGGGATTTACGGGAGAATACGGTTTACCTGCGTCCGTGTAGATGCAAATTGCATCATTTAATGGCCAGTAGGCAATAATCCCTGGTTCAACTTCCGATATGGATGTCTCTTTCCCGATATTTAATCCGATTTTTATGAGTGAATACTGAAAATCCTTGTAATTATTTACTTTTCCCTGAATTGGAAGTAAATCATTGATTCGTTCCACGGTTCTGGGATTTTTTAATCGATCGAGTTGTCCTTCAATTACTTCAGTTTCTCCCGACATTTTAATGATGATAGGAAAATAGCGCTCTGCCATTTTACATGCCTCCTTTTAACACAAATCCATATTGGACTAATCTATCACAAACTTCAACTAGTTCTCGTTCTAGATCATGTCGCTTCTTTTCGTATTCTTCATTTTTAATGGCAGTCTTCTTTTTTTCAAGTAATTTTATTTCTTTCACGAGCTCTTTCTTTCTTTTATTTAATGATTTAAAATCTCTTTCCATTTTTTTACTCTAACTCTTCAATTCTGTAGGGATTTTCCGAAAATAAGTTATAGATCTTATTTAAAAAGATTACGGAAAGGATTTGTCTATTGGAAAAAAACGGGCATTAAAATGACGAATATCTCATCCAAGATCTAATTCGAATGACGGTTTTTTTGCTCAATTGCTCTCAGTAGGGATTCGTTGTAGTAATTGGGATTTCATTTGCGTCACATCCTTGCTCAAGCAAAAGTATGTTGCA
Source organism: Candidatus Helarchaeota archaeon (assembly GCA_029838215.1). Lineage (GTDB taxonomy): Archaea > Asgardarchaeota > Lokiarchaeia > Helarchaeales > RDOG01 > JALGVI01. Next base: position 59,636 of record JALGVI010000002.1, read on the forward strand.
AAATAGTCGGTCGTTTCTAGAACTTTCGTGCGGTCTTTCATTCTCGTCTTTATGAATTTCTTATCTTCAAGCTCACGAACGTGTTTGTATACGTGAGAGCCACGAGTTTTTTGAACGAGATACATGGTTACAGGTTGATTTATTGCAATGAACGATAGCGTCTTTAAGACACCTTCGCTGAGATATCCGGTAGGCATGAATTGCATCAATTTTTTATTGTTTGAGAACTGATCTTTGAGGCTCAGCATGTATGAATCTTCGGAGGTCTTCGTGATTGATAGGGCGGTTTCCCGTTGTTGATACTCGGAAATTAATTCTTCCAGGGCATTTTTAATTTCCGTGGTTTTTCCCTTCACGGCACTTTTCAATTCCTTGAGAGTAACGGGACGTCCCGCCAAATATAGCAAGGATTCAATTTCCATTTTGAGCGAAAGTTCAGTCGGAGTTGGCGACGCAGACAAATATCTCACCTTCTTCGGTCATCCATGCATTTATTTTCTTACGATTGATTAAATAACATAGACAAAGCATTGTTCGGATTATTTGAATCCGTGTTGGTTCAGAAATCAATTCAATAAATGGCATTCCTGCAGGTTGTTCCTTGATTAAAGAGTAAGTGGAATCGACCAGTTTCTCAATATTCGTGCGAGCTTCTTTCAAATCATGAATGTTAAAAGATTTCTTTCGAGTTTTTGTAATGCGCCGTTTCATTTTTTTGCGGTTCTGTTCGTACTTCATGCTCCGAATCGCTCGGATGAGATCTTCAGAACTAAGATATTTATTCATTAGACGCATTGGGGGACGAATAGGGGGTAACATTTTTAAAGGAACTTGCAAGGAAACAGAATCATTCACATTATTTTGAATTATTTCATTCTTATTTTGTCCCTGCACGGAATTTTCTGTGTCAAGACTGCCTGTTTCAGGGTGTTTTTCTTGATTTTTCTTTGATTCTTTACGCGGAAGCAACGAACGTGATTTATTTTTGTGCAACCTACTCGCCGTAAATAATGCTCTGGCGTTCATGCGTAGATTGATTTCATTTACAAGTTTTTGTTGCTCCAAGATCTTGGTTAGTATGTTTCCCACGTTATATTTCCAAGGATCAAAATTTTTCGGAGGATTCACTTCGAAAAGGATGTTATATGGTGCTTTCATCCAAAAAATCTCATTTGGAGCATTCATTTTCTCTTCACGTTCCTGATTTTAAAATAGATATGATTTAAAGGAACCACCAGATAAGATCTGCTACGAGTCAGTATTACTTCAATATGTGTGTTACAAGAATAATATCTAAATGCAGAAAAAAATGGAAAGAAAGAAGAAACTTTGAGATAAAAAGAAATAGTTTAGGCGGCTTCTTTAGATGGCTCTTCATAAATTGAAACGTACTTTGCCATGTCCTTAAGGAAATATACATATCGCTTCTTCAAGCCTTCGATTTTAAGGTCTTCGTGTTTTTTATCGGCAAGGTTGATTAATCGTGCTAGTCTATTTTCGTCTAATTGAAATATTCCTCTTAGATTGTTAAGTATGTCAAAAACGGGAAATTCTACCATTCCTCTTCGGATGTATTCTTGCTTGAGAAAGTCGTATATTGCAGCAATGCGTTTTTCATCTTCTTTTGAAATTTTACGGTGCAGCTTAAAGGTGCTGGCAAATTTTTTGGTTCCCATTAAGAAGAGCGATATGATAAGACTGAGCAGCACTCCCACCACAATAATTGCAGTTCCCGAGTTCACGATAATTTCGAGGAAGGCGGCACTACCCAAGATAAATGTCAATTGATTTCTGAGCAAGAAGTAACGAAGAGCAAATTGTCCCATTATGGCAGCATATATGGCAAGAATGAACCCTTCTTTTTCAAAAATCAATGCTTCGTAATCGAGGTTGATTCCAACGCGTCTTAAAGAGTAGACCATCGAGAAAATCACGAAGAACAATTCAACAAGCACCAATATTTCACCCAAATCGCCCAACGCACCACTAGCTCCCCCCGTTGCATATAATAAGAAGAATAAGACCAAATTCAAGTATAAATAGGGATAAATTGACAAGTTCGTGACGGAATAAACAAAGCTATCGTATGCTCTTTTCCTTCGATTCTCCTTTTTGGTTCGAAGAGTAATGAGAAAAGGAATGAAACAAAGCAGGCTTACAATTATCATGATTAAGAGCGTGAAAAAATTGAGTGTTTGACCTTCTATAAAGCCAAAAATCGTACCATAACCGACAAGAAAATACAATGCTAGAGAAAATGCAATGACTCCGAACATGCACAAAATAGGGGCTAACCGAACCAATCCGTACATTAGTTTGGATTCGTGAGAACTCACGTAGCCCTCAGCGTCAGTCGCAAACTTACGCGCAAAACTCAATAATGACCATGTCTGAATGAATAACCATGCAATCTCTGCGATAACGATTATGGAAATTGAGATATAATTCACCATCATTAAGCCGTTAAGGGTGTACCCGTAAAGTCCATATATCAGGTCAAAGACATGGAGAAATACGGAAAATAGGAGAATGAATAACCCAATTTGTGTTAAGGTTGATTTAAAACGTGTTTGTCGAAAAATTAAATGCCTTACAGAATCAATAGAACAAAGCAAAGAAATCGTGAAGAAACTTAGAATCAAGCTCGTTGATATGTAGATGGCTTCCAAGCCCGCTTGATTTACCAAACGTATCGGAATGAGAATTGAATAAAATAAGTTGATGGGGAATATCAGGGTGGGAATTCTCAAAATGCTCAAAAATATTTGAAATAGGTCGAATCCTGATGACCCTGAAATGAAAATTTGTGAAATGTAGAGAAAGATGGCAGTGATGAAGAAAAATGCGATAAATATCCCTGTAAATAACCCTAAACGCAGGGGAAAAAGAGTAAGAATTGAATCCTTATCCGTTATGCGCGTTGAAACTTTTTTAATTTTTTGTTCTTCAGCATTCGATTCCAATTCTTCGTTTACGGTTTCTTCAGACATGATATTTCGACCAACTGATAACAACTCTTCGGTATAAATTATAAGGGCGCAATTCCGTCGAGTTTTGGTGAGCGCTCTGGCTTAGGCCACAGCATTATTTTGGGGCTGGTAATTTTTTCAAGCTGTTCGTCTTCGGGGAATCCATACATTGGCGTGATAAAGTCTTCTATCCTGTTTTTTGTAATGTCTGCCAGTTCTTTTAGAATTGGGTTTTCTGTTTTTGTTTCTAAATAGCTCCAATTTTTATAAGAGTGAAGCAAATAAATCAAGTTATATGCATCAGATGCAAGTGCTTGCAAGCATATTTCCTGTTCTTCCAAATATTCCTTGAAATATTTCACGGACTTGATTTTTCTGAGATAAGTTAAAGCCTCCAAAAAGTAACTGGTGGCAGTAAGATATTCATGACCTTCAAATTCTTGAATTGCAAGAATTTTTAAATATTCCATTTCAAAGAAAATCAACACATTTTCGTAATGCTTGATTAGATCCTTATTATCGTCCTCTTTCACGAGTTCCAAGCACCGTTTTATGGCTGAAAGTGCACGTGAAACTAGTTCTTCTTTCTTTGAAGTTATATTTTCATGATATATCGAATTATAAAGGAGATTAAACGCCATTGATTCTAATAAAAGTGCTCGAAATATTTGCTCGGATTTTACGGTAACGGTTCCCTTAATGTGTTTTAGATTGAATTTGAAGTCGTATAATGCCATGAACTCTTCTACGGATGCGAGCTCATTCATTAGCTTAAACTCTTCAGTAATTTTTGGAATGAAAATTAAGATCATTTCCGTTAATCTTGTTGGTTTGGTTCGTTTAATGTCTAATTTTTGAAATTCTTGCAAGTATTTTTGAAGATTTTTCAAGCAGCTTTCATAATCAGATCGCAAGCCATCATATTTCTTTGTTAAACGCGATACATCCTTTTTAAACTCTTTGAGCTTGGCGGATTCATCTTTTAGCTCCTGTTTTAGTGATTCCATTTTTTTCTTTAAAGAAGAATCCTTGCTTTCTTTCATTTTTGATTTAACGGAATTTATATCATCTTCAATTTGTTTAATCTTATTTAACTGCCTGTTGATACTTTTTTTTCGGTTATTCTCCTCAATTCTTTTAAGGTTGTCAAAATGCTTGACGTGATCTCTGTTGATTTCATCCCAATACCTCAAGAACGTTTCACAAGCAGTTCGAATCATCATTCTGGTATCTTCATCATTCATTGTCTTCAGCTCGATAAGAGTTTTTAATCTGGACAATTAATAAGCAATTTCTATTCGTTCCGAAATTTATTTCTTTCTAAGATTTAGTGATAACAAATCCAAATTTTTGAGAGCATTATGAAAAATATTTAATTTAGACTTAATGTTACTTGATTTGAAATATTTAAACAATTTTGAAAGAACTCAATAACCGAGTGGATCAAATGCCTAAAATAACGAAAGTCTTACTTCTACTGAAAAACATGGTGTATGAGTCCACGTCTCCTTTAGAGGTTGTTAGATTTGCAAAGTATTATCGAAAAAAAGGTCTGGAAGTAACAGTTGTTCTATGGGGACCGATGGGCATTCTTCTAGCAAAAAAGGATAAAATAGGTCGTATGCGATACGAAGAAGAAATGCACGAATGTCTAGATATGGGGATAGAATTCATTTGCTGTGATTTAGCCGCGTCCTTAATTGGTTTAAAAGAGCAAGAGCTCTATACGGGCGTTAGAATGGTTAAATCTTTTGTTGTTGCGGATCTCCTACTGAAATATCAAGAAGAAGGACAATTGATAATTTCACTCTAATTTCAAAATTCAGGGAGGTTTTTTAATTGGAAATAGATGAGATAAAAAAATTTTTACAAGAAACACGATTAGCAAGGCTCGCTACAGTCTCGCCAAATAATAAACCACACGTGACCGTCCTTTGGTTTTTTTATGAAGAACCATATCTGTATATTTCAACCACGAAACAAGCAAAAAAAGCAAGAAATATCGAACAAAATAAACACGTTTCGATAATCATAGATGACGAAGTAAACAAGAAAGAAAAATGCGTGATTTTCGAGGGCGTGGCAGAAATCGTGGAACCGGGTCCAGAACTCAAGCCCATTAAAGAAAAATTGTACCTGAAATATCTAAAACGATTGGACCATCCGATGGTCAAAACCTTTGAGAACATGCCCGGGAGAATTTGGATTAGAATAAGACCACAAAAAAGGATATCATGGGATTATTCAAAAGGATTCGATACCAAATCAGAAATCTTGAATATTTCCTAAATAATGCGGCTTTCGGTTCCAAAATGTTTTTGAACCAAGAAATCTGCTACTTCGAACTGATCGACTTTACCGCGCCACACTTGGATGCTTTCTTGGAAGAGATTCTCGAAATCCTTCAAAAAGTCTTCCATTTTAATTTTTAAAATCGATAAATCTTCCTTCACGACCAAAAATGCAGTGACTTGGTTTCCAATTTCGATGAGGATTCGATGATCTTTTTGTTCGATTACTTTTAAACGTTCAGAATTGCGGGTGATTTCATCAATGATGGTAACAATCCCGCTAAAACCCGCAGCAACCAGTGTTTCATCAAGGCTTTCCTCCGAGTAGCCAGTTTCCTTGAATTGGTGCGTGAAAATCGGGATGCCTGAATTATTCAAGTAGACGAAGATTCCCATCATCTTATCCATCCAATGCAGTTCTTCGAAGAAGTTGATGCTTCCGAACCCAGCCATCAATCCATAACCAAATATGATCATTGATAACGTGAAAATGTCGTAGGGGAATTGAAACGTCGTTTCAAACCAAATTATTATGATGCCCAAATTTGATTCTATCAATGCCGGTCGCATGATGATCACGGATGATAAGAGAAAAAACAAACCTAAACCAAAAAATAAACCGTGAACACGAATTGCTTCTTTCTCACGATATGCCAAGATGAAATACGTGGATGGTAAAAAGAATATCGACAAGGTTAAAACAGGATAAAAGAATAAAGCCGAAAGCGGAAAGATATCGGTAAAGTTGGGAAGAAGGAAAATGAATGCCGTCAATATTACATCAATGATTGTGAACACGTATCGAGTTCGCAATATCTTTGCATATTCAAAACTAAACGTCATGACAACAATCCCGAGCCAGGGAAACTTGGACTCCCAACCCTGAACGTCAATGCCATAAATTGATTTGACAAAATAAAGCATGAATCCGATTGCAAAGAATAAGTAAAAAATACAAAGACTGAAGTTATAGACCACGGTCTTGTGTAGAAATCTCTTGATGGTGGTTTCCAGTTCACCTCGCTTAAAGAAAAACCTCGGATCGGGGAAGAATTTTGATGTAAATGTCTTGTAAAGGTAGATTACGAAATATTGAATGGCGAGTAAGAATACGACGGCCCACGAAAGCAAGCAATAATTTCGATAGAAAGCAGGACTTATCATGAAAGGTATTTTCAGTAGAAAGAAAAGCGAGAACGCCAACGACCCGAAAAAAACAAAGATTAAAAACCAAAGTTTATTTTCTTTTCTCATGGTTTGAAGCGCTCCATTTTCTTGCTGATAGATTCTAATTTAAAGTGTTTTTCAACGAGCATTGATGCGGATTTGGTAATAATGGCATCGTTTTTTTCCTCGACTTCAATTTTTTCCGTTAATTTTTCCAAGTCATCCAAGTACCACCGCAATTTGAACTTGTATACGGTGAGAATCACCTCAACGATGAGGGCAACCGTGAATTTCTTACCATATTCGATAATGATGTTCACATTTTCTTTACGAATGATTTTCAAATCATGAGACTCTTCAGTGATTTCCTTTATCAATTCCGAAATTCCAAATAACCCCCTTGCCATCAAGTGTCCGTCTTCTTGTTTCTGATCGGAAGCAAACTTGTGATCATATAATAGCTTACGTCGTTTCGTATCGATGAGAAAAAACGACCGCGTGTTTTTCACCCATTGAATTTCCATGCCGAAGTCAATGGAAGAAGCAAATGCTCCTATCAACACGTAACCTGCAAGTGAAAATGATAGTGGAAATAGATTATATGGGACCTGAAACACGAATTCGAACCACGGTATGACTAGTGGGAGAAAAGTAGAAATGACCCACGGTTGTATGGTAGCTAATCCGACAATTAAAAATGTTCCTAACGAAAAAATGCCCGATTTTACTTGGATTTCACCATCAGTCTGCTGTTGAAGTGTTAACAGGAAATAAATAATAGTAGGAAGCAAGCCAATAACAAATAACGGAAGTAGAACGAAAATAAAATAGTTCTCAACTCCAAAAAATATGAGAAGAGTCAGAAATAAGGCGATTGCAGTCACGAAACCCTTTCGTAGTTTAAACAAATGTAAAAATTCAAAGAGTTCTAAAGCCTCAATCGAAAAAATGATGGCAGAAATGCCCAACCAAGCAAAACCTCCTTGTAAATTCTTTAGTAATTCCCACGGAGGTGTCCCCACAGGAAAAACACCAAGAAGTAATGGAATGCTAAAGAGATTCGCTATCGTGAAGAAGAAAAAGCATAAAGCAAGACTGAAATAATATTCCTTGATAGTAGAACTTGATTTACCTTCTCTCGTCAAACCACGAATGAAAAACAATCCACATAACTCGATGCTCAGACCCATCCCAACGGACGTAATTATCACTTGATAATCCATGAAAATAATGGAATTATCAAAAATTCGTGTTACTCGAATAATAGCATATAAAACCATTTGAAGGCAGAAACCAACCAATAACACGACATGCCATAAATAGTGTTTCTTAATCGTGACAACTCACCAGAGCTGGATTTGTTCCAAATTTGTTATTTTACGATCTTCGCCTGCAAGTTCATCTATACCAAATAAAAGCCTTATTTATAAAGCCTGTTTCAAATCGCCAATATCTAATCAATGATCGACCTTAATAAATCATTTATTAATCAATAAAATGATGCGTGATTGGCTATTTTAATTTCTGAAATCAATTCTTAAATGGGTGCTTGAAATGAAATGCTTTCAATGTGAAAAATATAAATGCTTAGCAGGAAGGCCGTTCTTGAAGAGGCCAAGCAAAAATATGAGAAAGAAGATAATAAGAAGATGGCAAAGAATTCAGCCATCGTTGAAGCAAGTGGGTACAATGAGTGGACGAGAATTAGAGACACGATTGAATTTTGTAGGTTAATGGGATATAAGAAAATAGGAATTGCAACATGCATAGGATTGATGGAAGAAACGAAAGCGATTGCAAGAATCCTTGAGAATCACGGATTTGAAGTTTTCGCCGTGAATTGCAAGGTGGACTCATTAAAGAAAGGAATTTTTGGTGTCGAGGATGAATTTCAGATGACATCCAAGACTGGTTATCTCATCTTGGACATTGCTTGTAATCCAATAGCTCAGGCATTACTTTTGAACAAGGCTAAAACGGAATTTAACTTGATTGTTGGGCTTTGTGTTGGACATGATGCACTATTTACCAAGCATTCTGATGCGCCAGTTTCGACGCTTATTGCTAAAGATCGTGCATTGAACCATAATCCTGCGAGTGCCTTGTACACGTATTACGGCAGGAAGAAAATACAAAAGATTCCCTGATTAAGTTTAATACGGATTAGAATGATTGGAATGTAAAGT
>JALGVI010000042.1 GCA_029838215.1 Candidatus Helarchaeota archaeon
CAAGCATGAAGTGATTCGAGAAGGACGAGAACCCGGGGAATTTTTTTACACGTTCATTAAAAGCAAGGGACTCATAGGTAATAGGAAAAAGACAATTCCTAAAAAATCAGTCCGTGCCGCTGATGATGGCTCGGATATTTTGGAAAGAGCACGATCTCTTCTTAAGAAATCGTCTTCCTCGGGACAAGAAGCTAAAAGTGACTTTCATTCCTTTTCGGGCACTTCATTTTCTCCGGAGATGAAAAGGTCCACCCAAAAAAGACCCACCTACTCCTTGACAATGTTAGAGCGGAATCGAATTGAAAATCTATTAAAAGAAATAATTGAGATTCACGCACATGTAAAATATTCAATGAAGCACATTGATGAAAGAATCGATCAAATTCAAACCATTCTAAAAAAATTGAATGAACCATCGAAAAAATCAAATTCAACCAGAGAATCTTCAAAAATCTATTAATTAAATTGGGCAATGAAACAGGAATTAATTTTGGATATTATAGAGAAAATTTCGTGAAAAAACGCATAAAATCAAGAATGATTCGGCTAAATCTTGAAGACCCCATTTCTTATTTAAATTACATTAATGAAACGCCGGGTGAAATTGAAAAGTTCTTGAACGGCTTTACAATCAACACGTCATATTTTTTTAGGAATCTTGAAGTTTACGAACAGATCGAGAATTTAATCTATTATTGCCTTAAAGGCGTTAATATTTTGGCTAAAAAACAGAAAAAAATCATGAAATCAGAGAACAAGAAAAATCAACGTTTATCATCAAGAGAAAAAGAAATGAATAACACCATCTTCACCAAGGAAATACCATTAGAAAAATTATCCATTTTTAAAAAATTAAACAACAAATCAATTAATGCAAGAATAAATATATGGTCCTGTGCTTGTGCTTCTGGTGAAGAACCATATTCGATTGCAATGTTATTAGATACATTAAAGAAAAAGTTTCGCAATTTACCTAATTATAATATTGTTGCCTCTGATGTTGATCAGGTTGCACTTGAAAACGCACGAGAAGGCATCTATTTTGAGGAATCCGTTAAAGAAGTTCCCGAGTATTTCTTGCAACAGTACTTTACAAGAGTAAAAATTTATCCATACGGATTAAAATACAAAATAGATAACAAAATAAAGAAACAAGTTCACTTCATTCAAGAAGATGTCACGAAAAGACACGAGAAAACGACTAAATATGACATAATTTTTTGCAGGTATTTTTTGATTTATACGGAAAAGACATCACGATTTAAGTTGATACAAATCCTACGGAATAGATTAGCCGATGGAGGATTACTAATTCTGGGAAAGACCGAAACATTGTTCAACTTGAATCATGATTTGAAACTTATCGATACCAGAAACCATATATACATGAAGACCAAAACCTTTGAAGGCGGAGGAATAAATCGTGCCAATTAATGTATTAGTTGCCGAAGATTCCTCTTTTCAAAGGAAAGTCATTTCTGAAATGCTCTCGAAGCATGACCTCATTAGAGTTGTTGATGTTGCAAGAAATGGACTTGAAGCCGTAGAAAAAGTGAATCAGCTTCATCCCGACGTGCTTGTTTTGGATCTCATAATGCCAAAAATGGATGGCTTAACAGCGTTAAAAGAAATCATGAAAACCAATCCAATTCCTACCATAATATTCTCAGTTCTGGACCCGAAATCGCTTGATAATTCGGTTCAGGCTCTCATCATGGGTGCATTTGATTACATCATAAAACCGGGTGGCGTGTGGAAAGTCGAGTTACCTAAATTCAAGGATGAATTAATTTCAAAAGTCTTAATGGCGGCAAAATCTCAAGTCAAACAGGTTCACGGCTTGAAACGGGAAAGGAAGCAACAACAAGATAAAATAATTACAGAAAAAACAACAGGAAATGGCAAGGTAAAAAAGTCCAAATCGGTTTCACTTCCCAAATTACCACCTGTCCGCATCAAAAATTTAAAAAACGGAATCATTGCAATGGGTGCCAGTGTTGGCGGACCGAGAACATTAAAAATCATTTTAAGTAAAATTCCAAGCGATTTCTCATCTCCAATCTTGATTGTTCAGCACATAAACCCTTATTTCGTTGATGAATTTGCAAAGTCGTTGAGCAGAGAATGCAAGATAACAATTAAAGTTGCAGAGAATGAAGAATATTTGGTTCCCGGAATTGCATATATTTCTCCTGGTGATTATCACGTGATAATTTCCGCCAAGAACGATAGACCTTGCATAAAACTCCTTCAAGGAGAGCCGGTTCATTTTTGCATGCCTTCCATTGATGTCCTATTTTCCTCCGTGGCATCGACATTTAAGACTAGAGCTCTTGGGATACTTCTAACGGGAATGGGAGAAGATGGTGTAATGGGTTTAGGGATGATTCAGCGAAGTGGAGGGAAGACAATTGCCGAATCTCAAGAAACGGCAGTTCTTTATGGCATGCCGAAATCTGCAGCCGAACGCGGCGTGGCAGATCTCATCCTGCCCAATTATAAAATAAAGGAGGAAATGATCCTATTCTCCAAAAAGATCAGACGAAGTTAATAGCTTTGACAAGAACCGAAAAAAAATTTAAAAAATATAAGAATCGAGCCATTAATGCGGGATTTAGCTCTCACGTTCATCATCAAGACAAAAAGGTAATTCTTCCCATCGGTCATTGCATTTACATTAATTCAGATAGTGTATTTAATGAAAAAGGCGTCAAGGAGATCGCAATCTATGGATTGGGATCTTGTATTGCTTTAATCCTAAGAGATCATGAAAACAAAATGAGCGGAATGTCCCATATTTTATTACCAAGCCATGAAAAACAAAGCGGAGCTATGATAAAATTTCCTCACAAATTTGCCGATCTCTCCGTAAAGGAATTGTTGGAGAAACTAATGCAGATGGGTGCAGATAAAAATAAAATCAAGGCCATCATTATCGGCGGTGCGAATATTTTTAATAATCCAAACTTTGCAATCGGGACGGAAAACCTTAAGGTTGTCAGAAAAAAGTTGCAAGAATTGAATATCCGTATATTTCGAGAGATGGTCGGAGGAAATGTTGGTCGCGTGGTGGAATACGACCTGGATAAAAATGAAATTCGCGTTAGGAGATCGGGAACAAAAGAAGTCCAAATAATAAACTTGAATGAATCCTATCCCTGTAGAAATGTCAATAGAACGACCGTCCAGAATTTAGATAGACCAGAAGTGCAGATAGGTGAAGTAGGTGATAGCAGATGAATAAGAGTAGGAAGCGGGTGAAAAGCAACAGAGATAACTTAACGTTAACTCCCGAACAATTAGATACTTTAATGGAACTCGGAAATATAGGAACGGGAAATGCAGTCACGGCTCTTTCAAAATTATTAAACAAAAAAATAGAAATGTCTTTGACCGATGTATCCATCATTCCATTTTGGAAAATCTTAGAAGAGTTTGAAGGTCCGGAAACCCAAGTTTTTGGTATTTATTCAGATATAAACGGTTTTGCGAACCTATCAATCCTGCAATTCTTCACGAAAAAATCCACCATAGAAATGATGAATAACCTGCTCCACAAAGATAGAATCATTTCTGAAAAGGTAACAAGTCTAAAGGATCTAGATGAATTCTCGATCAGCACGATCACGGAAATTGGCAATATATTAGCAGCACATTTTGCAAATTCTCTGGCAAGTTTAATGAAAACAGTCCTAATACCCGAAGTCCCAGTAGTGGCACTTGACATGATAGCCACGATATTAAATTCGCTTGTAGCAAAATATTCTTTTATCTCAGATTACTTGATAATTACAAAGACCAACATGAGTATTGAAGAATTTCATTTAGAAGGAAGCATTTGTTTCATCCCGGATTTGAAAACGTTGGAAACACTTTTCAAAGCCATAAACGTGGAATCAAACCTAAATTCTAACTATAAATAAAGGCGAGAATATTTGAACACGGCAAATCCCAATTCCAATATAAAAGAATTGATTTCACACGAACATCTAAAGGAGTTACTCGGAAATCTCCTAAGTTTACTTCCACATGTATTTGCTACTTTTATTGCAGATTTTGATGGTCTAATAATTGCACAGGCATCACGCAAGGATTTGGATGAGAGCATCATTGGAGCCTTGACCGCTACAATTGATACGGCACTCAAAAGAATAAAAAGAATTGCAGACACATCTTTAGGGAGTGGCTCATTTGATATGGATGAATACCGCCTGATATTTGTAGAACTCGGGGGACACACGCCAGCCATCTTCATAGTAGTGACGGACGTTTATTCTGACATTGATGATTACATTCTTTATACATATTTGATAGCGGAAAAAGTATCGCTCATTTTAAATAACCGGAAAACATCGCTTTCAATACCCGAATTCATAATAGAAACAAAATTAGAGACAAAAACAAATGGTCTCACGAGGAGAGGAAAAGATCTCATCATTAAGATAATGGTCTTGGGAGATACAAGGGTTGGAAAGAGTGCTCTCATAGAAATGTTCACGAATGGTGAATTCCACGATAATTACATACCGACCGTTGGGATATCCATTGGTGAAAAAGAATTACAGATCTCAAAATCCATGAAACTCAAATTTCATTTTTTTGACATGTCTGGCTCTAAAAGCTTCGCAAAAGTCAGGAAAATGTGCTATAAAAATGCGGGTCTTGTATTCGTGATTTTCGATTTTACGAACATCAAGACACTTGAAAATGCAAGGAAATGGATAAACGAATCGAGACAATTTCTTGGAAATCAAGACGTCAAGCACGTGCTCATCGGAAATAAGATAGATCTTGTTTCGGATCGCGCGGTTATTCGGGAAAAAGCAAGAGAAATCGCCAATGAAAATGAATGTTTGTATTTTGAAGCATCTGCACAAACAGGTGAAGGCGTGGACGAAATTTTCACGCTCTTGGCAACAGATATTCTCAACGAGAAAATATAATATGAGTTTCATCGTTTCCCCGATTCATGAACATTCGTGTCATTCGTTATAAAATACTTGTCCAATGTTAAAACAAGATTTTTTTTTTCATCAAAATGCAACGAAAATTATTGCCCGATTTTCAAAATGAAAGTTAGTCGCGTGTTTTTTTTTCCACAATTTTTATTATCGCTTTTCAGAAACCGTTAAGAAAAGTGGAGAAACAAAATTGTCTGACGAATCACGTTCCACACCCATCATTAGACCGAGCAGTTCCAGATGCTCATCGTTCCTAATGGATGATGCGTTCGTGAGAGCGGACTTTTTTGAAATTCGTGAGATGACTGATTTTTGTAAGCTTCTTTATTTTAATCCCCTCTATTTTAATATCCCCTCTCCCCTCAAATCCCCTCCCTCCTAACCATCTATTTTTCTTACGAAAATCCATTAAATCACGAATTTCCTTCTTTTTTATTTAAATTACTCGCCCCAAATCCGCGAAAAAATCGAGATCTTGAAGATCTTGGGATTGAAATAAATCCAAAAATTCATCTATCAGAACAAATATTCATTTAAAAGGCAAAAAAATGGAAAAAAGATCGGTTACTACTTAATTGTAGTTAACTGTTGGTCATAGAATGCTCGTTACCTGAACGACCTTCTTTCCTAGCACTCAATAATTGATTGAATTGTCTCTGATATTTCGTAGATAATTTTACCACTTTCTTTATCATTTCTTCTTTTAAATCAGTAGATAGATTCGTCACTTTTATATAATTTATCAGGTCATTTTGACATTTATTGATGGGTTCGAGCAGGATTAAAGCAGAGTTGGCGTTTGAATTAAAAGAAGAAGATAATTCTTGGAAGCATTTTCTATAGATGGTGTCGAGGTATTTAAGCATTTGAATGATCCTTTGTTTTGACGTTCTATTTAGTTCACACGTTTCAATGAAAGCAATTAAATAATTCTTGTCCTTTTCAAACAGGTCTTTGGAATTCAAGCTATCACACTTTTTTTTTGTTTAAAATTGTCAGAAAATTTTCAGGGAGCATGAAATTTTCAAATTTTGTTCGGTTTCCATTCCATTCTTTTAGGATATATCCATATTCGGAAAGGAATGCTCCAGAAATCTCCGAAAGAATCGATTCGATCATGTTTAAGTCGTGATCGCCACAATCACAGGAGATGCATACTATGATGTCATTAGCACCTGTAAAACAATAATAGATGTTTTCAAATTTTATCATCGATAATTTCTTTTTATATAAATCCAGTCCGATGTTGTAAATTGCACTGAGGTAGGATGAAATCAAGTCAGTTTCGGCTTTCTTAACATCGGAGCCACTGATGGAATTGAATTCAAACGACTTCAAGCAAATTCCGTCTGCAGTGAAGATAAATAAATCGTATATCACGGGATTTTCAACTTCATTAACGGGATTAATTGTTTAATTTTAATTTGAGATACTCGTACTGAAAGTGTTATTTGAAATTTGCTTCTTTTTTTTACCAATAAAAAAAAACAAAAAGGCAATAAATTCGTCATTTAATTGCAAAAAAGTTACAAAATCGGATTTCAATTTGACAAATTATTTATGATGAAATCCCTGCAATTAATTACAAATGCATGTTTTTAATCGGTCTTGGTTTTTGCCTGAATCGTTATTCCGTTTTTCGTAATGATATAAGGAAATGGTTCTAATGGATGGTAGGTACCTCTCATCTTCACGATGGTCATTTCTCTAGATATTTTTCGATCTTTTCGCGCGTATTCTAGGAGAATCGTTCCATCTGCAATAAACGATTCATGGCAATGAAAGTCACCGACACCGTGTAGTTCTGCGGTCATTAATGCCTGAATCTCATTTTCCTTGATATATTTTGAAAGTTCAAACATGAAAGTTCGATATTCTTTAACATCAGTTAAAGAGTAACTAATAGGATTTATGGGGTCGATGACGATGCGATTGATGTTATAGCTCTCGATTTTGTCGATAAAAAAAGATAAAAATTCACTTCCTTTTCGGAATTTCTTGATCTCATCATCCACGTCTATGAGAAAAACCCTTTTTCCGATGGCTTTCGAATTGAAGAACCAGAAGGTCGACCCATATTTGATTAGCGATGAAACGGGTTCAGAAAGCGTTGAAAAATAAAGACCCTTTTCTTTATGCTTAGCACCTTCAAATAGATATTGAAACGAAAAAATGGTCTTTCCGACACCGGATTGTCCTATTACCAAGACTAGTGAAGGAAAAATGAAACCCCCTTCCAATTTATCTTTCAGTCCCGGAATACCAGGATCAATCCTAATAACTTCCATCTAAAATTTACCAAATTAAATTATTTTAAAGATTTCTCTCTCATATTCACCTAAACATGGACAACCCGGACATTTTGAATTGATGTAGTTCTCGCAATTAGAACCGCATCTAGTCGCACAACAACTTGTTCCCAGTGCTGAAGAATCGTCGTTAAAAATTAAATGTTTTGGACTAAATACGAGGTAGATGGGATACATTTCTGGATGTATGGAAACTACCGTGCATTCTTTAACTCTGGTATCTAACTGAAACTTTTCGATCATGCACACCATCTGGTTATTATGGTTACCACCATATGACTTTTCAATACCAAAAAGAGTCATTAGACTATTTTGGGCAATATTTTTGGAAATATTGAATACTCTTGGGCAACTCTGAAGATCGTTGTATAATTCATTAAGATCCTTCAAGTTGTTAAATAATAATTTTAGGAATACCAAATCTAAATTTAGTTTTTGATAGTTCACACCCACGAAAAATTGGATTTTCGAATGTTGTTTCATCATCTCAATTTTTTTCTTAACGGTTTGTCGAGAAAGTCCGAGTTGTTTGGCAATATCGATGTAAGATTTTCTCGGATTTGTTACGAGTTCACTCAGAATTGCAATTTCTTTTGGAGAGAATACGTCTTCTTTATTCGTCATGCGCGGGCCGAGTTTAATTTTTCTTTCTTGCTTTAATTTTTCCTGCACTATTGATTTTTCGATTTTTTGTGGAATATCCTGATTGAAATATTGCCATGTATCCAAAATGGATACCAGAAAATTACGGGATTTCTTCACGCCTTTACGCTTCCTCACTTACGGCATCCCCTTTTTATTTAACAATGTAATGGCGTGATCAACTATTTTAATCACGTCATCAATAGAAATTGGCTTGCTAATGTAGTCGTATACTTCGGATCTGATGGACTCAATCAGGGTAGGCATGCTCGGGTAACCCGTGATTACGATAATCAAAGCATTTTTGTTTTGTCCTTTAATGAGCTTAATCAATTCAAGCCCATTCCCACTTGGAAAGACCAAATCGATGAAGTATATGTCAAATTCATCCTTTTCAACAATTTCTTTTGCCTTTTTAAAATCCGCCTCAGATCTTACGTAATATCCCTCTTTTTCAAGAATCCACGTAAGAGATTCACAAATGGATTTTTCGTCATCAACAATGAGAATCTTTACCATTTTTCTCACACCACTCATAATTCTTCTTTGAATAATTTATTATTTTCATTTTTTAAAGGTAAAAATACCGAAACGGTGGTTGATTTCTTCCGTTTACTTTCAATGTTAATTTTTCCTGAATGTGCCCGAATTATTCCATACGAAATGCTTAATCCCAAACCCGTTCCGGGAATGCTTTTTCCTTTTTTAGTCGTAAAAAATGGATCAAACACCTTAGAAAGGTCTTTCTTTTTGATGCCAATCCCATTATCCGTGAAGGAAATTCGTACATATTTCGTATTCTTTTTCTTTGAAAGAGAAGCTTTAATCGTGATTTTTCGATCTTCTTCCAGCTTTTCATCAACGAACCTTTCATCGATTGCGTCTATCGAATTCTGCAAGATATTAATGAAAACCTGTTGAATTTCCTGAACTTTTAAAGGTATGAATGGAAGATCATCGGGAACGTCTAATGTGACTTCAATTTTCGATTTCCTCAATTTTGGTTGTAAAAGCGATAGTGAAGCGTTTATTGGTTTCAAGATACTTTCTATTCTAAAAATTCCGGGATCACGTCGGGCGAAGGACAATAAATCAGCCACGATTTTCGAGATGCGTTTTCCTTCTTCAATTATTTGCGTTAAGAAAGAAAAAGGTTTGACTTCCAAATCAAGCCTGCTCAATTCTTTTAATTCTTCTTTTACAATCTCGGCATAATTGATGATACCCATTAGAGGATTGTTTATTTCGTGTGCCACGCCTGCCGCAAGTAGTCCTATGGAAGCCAATTTTTCGGATTGCACCAACATTTCTTGCGTGTTTTTCAGTTCTAGAAGAGTATTTTCTAATTTTTTGGCTTCATTCTTTAGTTCTTTGGTTTTCAATTCAACTTCTTTTTCGAGATCTTCCATGTAATTCTTTCGTGCTTCTTCAAGGGCTTTTCTTTCGGAAATGTCCCTTGCTAAATACAGACCTTTAATTTTCCCATCTTTATCCTTGAACTGTTTCCCTTTTATTTCTAGCCAAATGTAATGTCCATCCTTATGGCGGGCAAGGTATTCACGGGGTTCATCACCCATTTTTGCTAGAAATTCGGATTGATTTCCAAATTTGATTCTGTTAATCTGTACAGGATGGATGAAATCGCCTCCGAATTTCCCAATTAGATCTTCACTTTTATATCCAAGAATTTTGAGGTATATTTCTTCGTTGATATATTCATATCGTCCGTGCTCATCAAATATCGCAATTAAATCATTGGCATTTTCAGATATTAAACGATACTTTTCTTCGGATTGTCGTAGTTGTTCTTCAGCCATCTTACGAGATGTGATATCTTCAATCATGTGTTGTACATAATTTTTTTCGCCCAGTTTCAGGAGGGTACTTTGCACTTTAACCCAAACGGTATCGCCCGTTTTAAGTTTAAGCGAAAATTCAAAGGGATCAATTCTTGCACCCTGAACGATCGTTTCAAATCGATCTTTAATACGTGGGATCATGTTTTTGGGAAGCAATGAGATTGCATTCTCAAACGGCCCGATTATTTTTTCTTTTTTAACTCGGAAGATTTGTTCACACGCGCTATTCATTTCTAAGATATTCTTGTTCCTATCGGTAATCACGATACCGAGCGTGGATTGTTCGAATAGATATCTATAACGTTCTTCCGATTCCTTGAGTTTTAGTTCGGCACGTTTTCGTTCTATCGCATTGACGAAAATATCTGCCACGTATTTAAGCAACAAGACATCCTTCTCGAGCCACTCCTTTTTTTCTCCAAAATCGCCCGAAAAAATCAAAGTTCCAAACAACGTCCCTTTGTGAACCATTGGAATTAACAACACGGGACGGAACCCATACTTTTTTAGCCAATCGTTAGCTCCTGTAGCGTCAGCAGGAACATCGGCAAGGCTTCGAATTATAATAAACGCTTGACTCCGCAACATCGTTGACAAATAAGGAAAGTCATCAATTTTTATTTCATTTAGAGGAATATAAGAAAGGTCATCTTCATTTACCATGTATTCATAACTTTTTATTCCAATTTCGGGGTTGTCTTTCGGAAAGGTAAGGATTGCACAATACTTGCTATTCAAATAGAGCGTCAGGACTTTTAAAGCATTATTTATTCCTTCATCGATTTCCTCGATTGGTAAATTAATGAATTCGGTTGAAACTCTCGATATGAACTCCTCTAAATCGAGTCGATATTTTAAAGCATCTTCTGCCTGTTTTTGGTCGGTGACATCAATGGCAATGAAGATGGCAGCAACAACATTCCCTTCCTGCTTGATTGGGGCTATGCTGTTAAGATACCAGCGTAATTCCCCATCGGCATTCTGGGATGCAGTTCGGAATCGGGCTTTTTCACCATTTTTAAATACAGAATCTAATACACTTTTTACTTCTTCACGATATTTGGGCTCAATGTACGTGTAGATCTTCCTCCCCAAAAATTCTTCGGGTTTGACGCCGATTCTTTCAAAACTTACTTCGGATCGATTTATTTGAAGGATGGTACCCTTCGAGTCTAGCGTGCATATCATTACGGGAGCATTTTCAACTAAAGATCTCCACCGCTCTTCCGATGCTTGCAATGCTAATTCTGCTTGTTTTTGGTCGGTTATATCCATGAAAAAGGAGAATAACGAATCTTTTCCTTCAAATTGAATGATCTTGGAAAATACATTCACCCATTTATTAACATTAGATTTCGTAATCATGCGGTACGTGTATTGAATGGGAATCGTAGGATCTTTGAGAAACATCTTCTTGAGATTTTCCAATGCAATCATTCGATCTTCGGGATGAATCAAATTTAGAAATGAATTTGCAGACCATTTTGATACATCTTCAAACGAGTACTCCGTGATTTGTTCCAATGCTTTATTTGCATACTTAACAATTCCATCTTGAATTATGGAAATTCCCATTATCGATTGTTCGGCGATCATGCGGAATTTTGCTTCCGATTCCCGTATTTTCTGCTGTGCGTTCATTTTTTCTGTGATATCTCTTGAAATAACGAGCAATTTAGTCTTGCCCGATTTATCCGTGAATGTTTTACCCTTAGATTCAATCCAAATGTAATATCCATCTTTATGTTTCACGCGGGATGATATCGTCAGATCACCAATTTCAAACACTTTTTGAAAACTAACTCTGATGTCTTCAACTTCACCAGGATGAACCACGGATAATGCCGATTTTCCAAGCAAATCGACATCAAAATAGCCGAGAACTCGCTTGAAAGTTTCTTCATTTATATATTCAAACTCAAACTTATTGTTAAAAATGATTATCAAATCGTCAGCAGCCTCGGAGATGATTCGGTATTTCTCTTCAGATTCTGCCAATTTAAGTTCCGTCTTTTTTCTATCGGATATGTCTTGGAGAATGAATTGAAAGAATTTTTTTCCTGCAAAGTTCACCAAAGAGCCATTCGCATTTACCCAAACAAAGGCACCATCTTTTCTATTAACTGCAAACTCGATGGGCTTTGATTTCTCTCCTTTAATGACACGCGAAATGTTCTCTTGTAATTTTTGTAATGTCTCTTTTGAAACCACCCCTATTTCGCGAAATAATTTCCCAATTATTTGTTCTTTTTCTTGTCCAATTATTTTCTGCGCTGCAGGATTTAAATCCAAGATCTTGCCATTCATGTCCATGATTCCAATACCAGTAGGAGATTTTTCAAATAGAGCGTGGAATTTTTCTTCAGATTCTTGGAGTTTTTCTTCGGCGTGTTTTCGCTCAGTTATATCCAATAAAGTGCCATGAACGCCTACAAATCGCCCTTCTTTTCTGATGATGCTGTAAAAAGATTCCACCCAGCAAATTTTGCCAGATTTTGTTTTTACTCGAAATTCAAAAGGTGAAATGATACCCTTAAGCATTTTTTTCAAGTGCTTTATCCCTTTAGGAACGTCTTCTGGAACAATGAAATCAGATATCTTTTTTCCAATGACTTCAGAAGGTTTGTATCCAAATATACGTTCTATCGCAGGACTAATATATGTAATGACTTGATTTTCATCATGCGAATAGATGATCTCGTGAAGATTCTCTACAAGCTCTCTATATTTTTCCTCAGATTCTTTTAATTCCCGTTCAGCTCGTTTTCTTTCCGTTATATCACGCACAATTGAAAGCACGAAAATTTTATCCTTGAGTTCAACGAGATGAGAATTTATTTCGACAGGTAATCGTGATCCATTTTTTAAAACATGTTCCATTTCGAACGTGTTCTCACCGTGAATCAGCAAATCTCCCATTATGTCTTGGATTTTATCCATCATTTCGGGTGCATCAATATCACTAGGAGTCATTTTAAGAAATTCTTCTCTTGTATAACCATATCGCTTACAGGCTACATCATTAATTTCAACAAAAATTCCACGATTTCCATCATCTCGAAGTTCATGCACGAAAATGGCATCGTTTGCACTGTTGAATAGCGTTTTGAAACGTTCTTCGGATTCTTTTGTTCGTTGTTCTGCAGATTTACGCTCCGAAATGTCCCGCGAGATGAGTAGTGCTACCTTTTCATCTCCAGCACCTTCATATTGAATTCCTCTCACTTCAAACCAAAGATATTTTCCATTCTCATGACGAATACGAAGCTCAACCTTTCCGTGTCCAACCTCCAAACCTTTTCTAAAAGCTTCTACGGCGAAATGAAGGTCATCAGGATGAATGAAAGACGTGGCTTTGTTCTTTAATAATTTATCCATTGAATACCCCAAAAGCCGCACGTGAGCAGTATTCACGTATTTCAATCGAAAGTCAAGATCAATTAATGCAATTAAATCATTAGCATTTTCGGTTATTAGTCGATATTTTGTTTCTGATTCTTTTAATTCCTGCTCCGCCTTTTTTTGTTCTGTTATATCCGTCAATGAACCGTGCACGCCTATAACTTCACCATTTTTCAGTAATCTTCTGTTAATACTTTGCACCCAACGAACTTCATTGGAGCTTGTGTTCATCCTGAAATCAAAGGATTTCACCTTTCCTTCTTTAATTCTTTGAAATGTCTTTTCAGCCGTCGAAGAATCTGTGAGGTGAAGAAATTTCGTGAATGATTTCCCGATTATCTCCGATGATTCATATCCCAATAATTTTTTGATGATGGGACTAACATACGTGATTTTTCCGTTTAAATCGCAAGAATATATGACTTCATTCAGGTTTTCGATCAAGTCACGATACTTTTCTTCGCTTAATCGTAGAGCTTTTTCGGTTTTTGATCGTGCTAGGGCATTTCCAATTTGTAACCCAATCGTTTCGAGAGCAGTCCGAGCCGATAACGTAATGGTTTCAATTTCATGAGATGAAACGTTAAGAGCACCTATGATTTCATCTTCATGCAATAATGGAATGATGGCAATCGCCCGTAATCCCTCTTCTATTTGTCTCTCATCCCTTTGGACCATGATTTTTTCATATTGAGTGTAAATAGGACGACCTTTTAACATGATTTTTGAATTTGGCGAATTTATTTCATAATGTGATACAGCAGCTACGAAAGCGGATGACAATCCAGCATGGTAGACGAGGTCAAGACATCCAGATATTTCGTCAAAAATATATACTCCGCCACAATCCATTCCCGATACCTTGAATGCGGCTTCGAGGCATAAACGGAATTTTTCATCAAGACTCTTTGCATTATCTAGTCGAAGTGCTAAATCTCGCTGTTCACGCATTAGGTCCTGTGCTTGTTTTCTTTCTGTTATGTCTAAGAAATTCAAAAAAATGGCTTGTCTCGTTTCATATTTTATGATTTTGGAATAGATTTCTATCCATTTTACCTTTTTAGATTTAGTGATGATACGACAGAAATATGGTAAGTCAAGGTTGTCTTTTCCTTTTTCTCTTTCACGCAACCGTTTTAATGTTTGGATTCGATCATCAGGATATACAAAATTGAGAATTTCTTTACTCGTTAGAGAAAGAATTTCCTCTCTTGAATATTCAAAAATCTTGCTACAGGCTTCATTTACGTATTTTATCAAGCCATCTTGAAATATTAAAATTCCCATTATCGTCTGTTCCGTGATTGACGTGATTAAAAGTTGGGGATCAACCGCCTGTTTTTCCATTACCATGTTTCGCCAGCCATCTTCTTCCCTTTTTTCCAATGGATTTAGCGTGCTAGCAATAATTTCACCCAATAACATCTACATGCAAAAAAACGTGCTCAGGACATCATCCTAAAGACCTCAAATATATACCTAATTGTTATAAAGCACGCGGTGAATTATCCAAAATAGATAGATTCTTCTTTTTCTTATAACATTTTGCAACAATAAAAGATAAATTTATCACGTAATGTGAAATATTTCTGAGTCTTGCTCGTGACCGGATTTGTGCAAGATTCAGAATAAAAGAAAGAAAAAGAAGAAAAAGAGGGATTATTGTTGCAATGCTGCCTTGATTGCTTTCATTGTTCGTGGTGGAAGGTCTTCTACGGCTTTTCCAGTTTCGTATTTGAATGCTTCGAGGATTCTACGACTTACAATGTCATAGTAGAAGTCATTTGGGATCTTTACGGGGCATACATTACCACATTTCCCACATGATATGCACGCATCGCTCATGTGGACCATCTTAAGCATCCAATATAGCACGGGATCATCGAGTTCTTTTGCTTTTCTCTTTGCCTGAACATCACATACGGGACAATAGCATAGAGGACAAGCATTAATACATGCACCGCACAGCCGACACTTCTTGATATCGGAGAAAAATTTGTTGAACCTCTCAGCATCGGTCATGTTTTCATATTCAGAAAAAACTTTTTCTGCAAATTCCCGTGCATTTGTTTCCAATTGTTCAAAATGAGCCTTCCGCTTTTCTTTCAGATCATCCGAACTTCCTTTTAGCCCGATCTTTTCAATGAAATTCTTACCTCGCTCCGATTTTATGGTTATTCGGGCTTTTCCATCTACAAGATCTAGAGTTAAATCAGCTATTCTAGGAAGTCGATTTGAACATCGTTGGCAGTTATCAAAGCGAGGAAGCTTGAGAACCTCTTTCTTGCCATCAATGGTTATCTCAAGCCCGTCATCGATTAGTTTCTCTTCGGTGATTTTTTCCGGGTCTAATTCCTTTGCTTTTAGCTGCTTGGTTGCATTTTGAGGACTCGTGGACCCGGGACATTCGATGCCGATAATAAACAAGTCGTCAACATTAACTTGGTGATACTTGGATAATTCAATGAATGCACGGATATCACAGGGACGAGCAATGAGTCCTGCTTTGGGGAATTTTGCTCGCATTGATTTTTGATAGAACTTTGAAGCAGAGTTCATTCGTGAATAATTATATGCAAAGTATTGACTTAAAGGGAGAGGATCAATAAGGTCTTTCGATTCTGTAATGAGTTTTGGTAAAATTTCCATTCTCGTTTTTCTAATTTCGTAACCAAGGATGGCATCGACTTCCTTTTCTTCTAGTAACTTGACTAGAATCGTTCGGACATCTTTTGCATCCGTGATGAATGATTCTCCAATGTCCATCATTTTCATCTCATCTATTTTTCAAGAATTCGAGGGTTCAATCTTCCTCTCATTTCTTTTTCATTAAATTTCTATTGCTTTTTTCCCAAGAAAGGGAAAGAAATTAAAATCTGCCTCTCTTTGCAAGAGCTGTCCCTTCATGTGAGGCTTTACCATGAAGTTCATTCGACGGCAGGGCAATTAGTTTGAGGCGTTTTTCTTCAATGGGTTAGGGCCTAATCTTGCGACAATTTCGGTCATTTCAGTAGCGATTTCTGCAAACCTTGCGCCTTCTGCAGCACTAACGAAGTGCATTGCCAATCGATCCGGATCAATACCCATCATCTTGCAGATCTGCTTCATGTATTGAATGTTCCTTGAAGCCAAGAAATTTCCGGTTTCGAATTCGCAATCGCCTTCGTATCATCCCACAACAAGCACGCCATCGGCACCGTTTCTAAGTGCTCGCAGGACGAATTCGGGATCTACTCGAGCCGTGCACGGAACCATTATCGTGCGTAAACTGGCAGGGTATTGTCTCCGAATCGTACCAGCCATGTCACAGGCACCATAACCTCATTTCCAACACAAGAAAGCGGCAATTGTTGGTAACTCACTTGACATTTTAACTCTTCACCACCGGAATCATTAACGTTCCATCAATTAAGGCTTCGAATGTATTGTTTCGATAATAGCGCAAGCTCATTGCGTTATTCTTGCATACACTCGGACAGGCTCCACACCCACGGCACTTGATTTCATCGACAACGGCATGTCCGTTCTCTATTGTAATGGCAGAGTAGGGGCATATTTGCACGCAAAGTTCACACGCACTGCATAGTTTGTAATCACAAACAGCTCTGACCAGTTCAATTTCATACTTGCCTTGTGACATCAATATTGAGGCGGCTTGTGCTGCACCCCGTCCTTGGTTCACGGAAGCATCAACCGCTTTTGGTCCTTGTGCAAATCCTGCGATAAACACGCCTGGTGTCTTTGTATTAATCGGATTAAGACGGGCATGAAATTCCTTGAGATATCCGCTTGGACCGCGTTCCATTTTCATGATAGCGGCAATTTCATCGGTTCCTTGAGAGGGATAGGGGGTCGTGCTCAAAACTACCAAGTCTGCTTCGTATTCGGAGACACCATCCTCGGTTTCCAGGTAACAAATGAGATTTTTTGTATCGGGATCTTCTTCGACCATTCCAACATTAGCACGAATGAAAGTAATGCCTTCGTTTCGCGCGCGAAGATAATATTCTTCGTAGTCTTTTCCCGGCGTGCGTATATCGCGATACGAAACAACGATTTCAGCGTCAGGATATTCGCTCAAGACAAGTTTTGCATTCTTGATCGTTACCAAGCAACAAACTCCTGAGCAGAATGCATATTCTCCTTCTTTTGTTGACCGAGCACCAACGCAATTGACCATCATTATTTTCTTAGGATGCTTTCCGTCGGATGGACGAACCAGATGTCCTTCGGTTGGCCCATTTGGATTAAGAATTCTTTCAAGTTGTATTTGATTTAGCACGTTATCGTAAATTCCAAGTCCGTATTGTGGCGTGACCTTGTTGTAGATGTTCCATCCCGTTGCAACAATGATGGTACCAACAGAGACCGTCTCAGTTTCCGGTTCTTGACTCATGTCAATCGCAGAAACTTCACACACTCGACTGCACGCATAGCAATGAACGCAGAAGTCCATGTCAATATTTGCCTTGGCAGGAACTGCTTGGGCAAAAGAGATGTCAATGCACTTTCGCGGGGAAAGCCCATATTGGAACTCATTTGGAAGAACGATGGGACAGACTTCAAAACAAGCTCCGCACCCGTTACAAGCATCCGTAACATACCACGGATTCTTTTGAACCGTGATATTAAAATTTCCAACGAAGCCCGATACGTCTTTTACTTCCGTATTTGTCCAAAGCGTGATGTTTGGATGCCGATTGACTTCAAGCATGACAGGACCCAAAATTCAGATGCAACAATCATCTGTTGGAAATATCCTGTCCAATCTCGCCATGGTTCCACCGATTGTCAAATCCTTCTCAATGAGATATACGTGATATCCTTCATTAGCAAGATCCAACGCGGCAGAAATCCCTGCAATGCCACCACCAATGATGCAACACTCGTTCTTCACGTTTACGGTTCTCGTGGGAACTTTTTCCAAAAGGGCTGCACGATTGACAGCTCCGGAAATGAGTTCCATTGCTTTTTGTTGCGCAATATCGGGTTCTTTCATGTGCACGAATGATACGTGTTCTCGGATATTTAAGAATTCAAGATTCCTCGGCGGCACGTCCGTTTCTTTTAGAACGGCATGGAAAACCGGTTGATGTGTTTTTGGCGTGCATGCACAGAGAACGACTTTATCAAGGTTTTCTTTTTCGACGTGTTCCTTGATAAAAGCCGCACCCGGTTCCGAGCAAAGTGCAACATTCTGGTCGGCATAATCAACATATGGTAGTCCTTTGGCATAAGTCACCAGTTCGTCAACGTTTAAAACGCCTGCAATGTTTTTACCTCAACGACAGATGAAAACCCCAATACGAGGTTCTTCATTCTGTTCGGTATCTGCTACATTTTTTTGTGCGATCACCATTCTTAATACTTCCAATGCAATATCTTTCATCTATTCTCCTTTCTGGTAATGCACCACCTAGAAAATGAATTAAGATGTAAGTTTGGTATTCTGAAGGTTAAAGAAATTATTAAATCTTTGGGACAACTCGTTTCTGAAGAACGGAATCATGTTAAAAAAGCCGATTAAAATCGCTTGACATGCTCATTGATAATCATCCATGAAAAATTTTTAAACCAAATCGGTCATAGTGTAATCACCATTAAAAAAATCCAATCTAATGATTTAAATGAGGGATTTATGAAATGACAATAAAGATCGGTATTAATGGGTTCGGTAGAATTGGAAAATTAGTCTATCGAGCCATTATCGAACAAAAAGCAGATATTGAAGTCGTTGGCATTAACGATTTAACTGATACCAGAACATTGGCATGGCTATTCGAGAATGATTCTACTTTCGGCAAATTGTCTGTTAGCGTCGGTTATTCCGATTCTGCACTCATTATTGACGGAAAAGAAGTACCCGTGAGCTCCATCCGGAATCCTACGGAACTTCCTTGGTCAAAACTCGGAGCAAAAATCGTAGTTGAGAGCACGGGAATTTTCCGAAAGAGAGAACAGGCAGCTCAGCATTTGACCGCAGGTGCTCAGAAAGTGATCATCAGTGCCCCAAGCCCCGACCCCGATTTCACCGTGGTCATGGGTGTTAATGATGACAAATTAACCGGGGAACATAAGATCATTTCTAACGCTTCCTGTACCACGAACAGTCTCGCACCCCCTGTAAAAGTGCTCAATGAAAAATTTGGAATTGAATCAGGTGTCATAACAACGGTACATAGCTATACGAACGATCAACGGATTCTCGATTTCATCCATAAAGACCTTCGCCGAGCGCGTGCCGCCGCAGTTAACATAATTCCCACGACAACCGGCGCAGCCGTTGCAGTTGGAAAGGTCATACCAGAATTAAATGGTAAATTAAACGGCATTTCGTTAAGAGTTCCAACACCCGATGGTTCTGTTACAGATCTCGTTGCCAAACTAAAGACGGATGTCTCAAAGGAAGACATTAATGCCGCTTTAAAAGCTGCCGCAGAGGGTCCATTAAAAGGAATTATTCGATACACCGAAGACCCAATCGTTCTTAAAGACATCGTTGGCGATTCCCACTCTTCCATTATCGATGGTGGCATGACCATGGTCATTGGTGGAAGTCTCATCAAAATTCTCTCATGGTATGATAACGAATGGGGATTTAGTAATAGAATGGTCGATCTAATCAAAAAGATTGATGCCCTCTAATTTTATCTCTTTTTTTTATCCGATTTTTGTCAAGCACTTTTAAATGTCGTCAAGTAGAAATATATTTGTTTTTTTCAATTTCGATCTTCCCTACATCCACCAAGAACTCCAGATGCTTTCTTACCATTATTCTCTCTGCCGGCTCATAAAATTCCGGTGGTTCAGGGAGTCGTCCATAGATCATCGTTTTTGAAACGATCTCATCCAAGGTTTTCGGTTCATTCAGGAAAGTCAAAATTTTTTCATTTCTTTCATCGATTTTGCACAAGAATTTGGCCAGATGTTCATCGATTTTCTCGGTAAAAACGCCTTTATGACTCGTTACCAACATGTTCGGTGCTTGTCTCGCTACCATTTTTATGGATTCTTGAAAATCCCTGATATCGCAGTCAATTGCGCCATACCAAGGACCAAAAGAACTGAGATCGATGTCCCCCGAGAAAATCAGGTCGTTGCCTCTAATCTTAAAAATGGAATGCCCAGCAGAATGACCCGGTGCGTGAATGACCTTGACCTCAATCGATCCTAAATCGAAGACGTGGTCGCTTGTAAAGATCTTGAGGGCTTTCAACGGCGAATAATTCATCGACTCGAAAAAGGCATTCACGATGTGTTCGATCTCCTTGCCATCAATTCCATAAAGTTTCAATAATTCCGGTCTTGATTCGGCGGGCTTCTTGTCCTTTTCATGAATGAAACGCGATGTCGTTGTAAAGAGCTTGGACTCGGAGATGTGGTCTTCGTGAGCATGTGTATAAACGATGAAATCCGGCTGTCCGAACTGTTTGATGAGTTTCCTGAGAGCTCTTCGACCTGCACCAGTATCTATCAACAAGGTTTTCCGATCATTTATGAATAAAGAATTCGCAAATGGATACCTGCCTTTATTTTTGCCCGGAATGAACCAAATCTTGTCCAAAATCTCTTGAAATTCAACCAATATTCACAACTCAGAGTGGGTTTCATTTAATAATTTCAAGCTCTTAATTATTTCTTATAACTAGCAGAATAACTCGGTTTTAAAGATTAATGATCGAGGAACATCCATTAAGAATTGAAATTATTGGGAAGTGTTTTTGCGTAATGGTGGACGAGCTAGAACATGTTCGGAACCTGAATCGGTTTTTATTTGGAACGAAAATGAAATCATATCGTCCTTCCTTATTTGGTTCTTTACGTGTGATCGAATTCATTCCGAGTTTAATATCAATCATGCCGTCTTTCACGCAGGATATCCTGAATCGGTTGCTTCTAATGCCGCAACGAAGTGGTTTCAAGACACAACCCCGTGCATTGATAGAATTCTTGAAATTCATATTCAGGATGATTGGAAAGATGGAAATCATCTATGAGGAGAGTCAAAAAACTGAAGCCGCAAAATGATGACGTGATGACATCAAAAGAGCGTTTTAATACGGCCGTTCAGTTGAAGGAGCCCGATCGCGTTCCCATCACTCCTTTAATGGATTATTATCATGCGTTTTGTGCAGGGATCACGCCCGTGGAATACGTGCTCGGCGATTTTGAAGTGGCTGCAAGAGCGGTGAGAGTGACTCATGAACGACACGGAAACAATCTTGACATGGCTCACATACCAATAGGACGAATTTATGCTTTTTTCGAGCCCATTCCTGCGGCTCATTCGGGTTTTTATCAACGGCTTAAAATCCCTAATGAATTGGGGCAATCCCTGCAATTTATCGAAGATCCGATCCTCGACATCAATGACTTCCCCTTGCTTTACAAGGAAGGGTTTAGCCGCTTGTGGCGTCCCGTAAATCCAAAACAGATTCGCAAGACGCTCCATGACTTAATCAAGATAAAAAAATTCATTGATTACTGGGAGAAAAAACGACAGGTCCCCATCTATACGGGTGGAGCAATTGTGACACCACTCGAAACATTATCTTATTTATGCGGAATCAAGCGATGGAGTCGATACCTCCGGAAAAATCGTGAAGAACTCAAGCAAATGTGCGACTTCATGATAAAGGGCATGATGGGGATGGATTATTTTCTGAAAAAGATAACGGGCATTGATCGTGCTTACGTGTGCCTTGAACGCGTTTCAAACACGTTCATTTCCGAAAAGATCTTTGAAGAATTGGTTTATCCATACTTAGAAATAATCGTCAAAGAAAATAATAAGATGGGATTGACGAACCTCTTTCACATGGATACCGAGTGGACACCATTTTTTCATCTATTTGCACGATTAATTGAAGAAAATAAGGGAAAATATATACTGCACTTGGAAAATTCGGATATTTTTCAAGCCAAGAAAGTGATTGGAGACGCTGGAGGAGCCATCATGGGCAACGTTAATTCCACGTTGCAAACCATCGGAAGCCGGCACGAAATCGAGAAGTACGTGCAGAAGTTGATCGATATTTGCGCGCCTGGTGGTGGTTTTCTACTCGGTTCTGGTTGTGAAATCTCCTCCAATGCTCCTTTTGAAAACATACAGATAATGATCAATCACGCAAAAAAACACGGAGTTTACCGGAAGTAAACATTAAGGGCAAGGATCTCAAGAAAAATAAAAAAATGGGAATTGGGATTTCCTCAGGCAATACGTTCTCCAGTCAGAGGCGGCAAGGAGTTATATACTTCTTCAATGTCGATGATTCCTAACTTTATGCCGCGGAATTTTTTGATTCCCTTGTATTTTCCCTTAATCTGGAACATGATTATCTTCAAGGACAGTCCCAAGCATGCAATTTCGACATTCTCAGGTATTTCAAGGATTTCTTTTTTGAAAGGGCTAATTGGAAAATAAACCCGTCCCTTGTCAGCAGGTTTCAATGCAATTACAGGAATTATCGTTGGATAGCCATCTTCTTGGAGGTAAGTTATGTATTTCAACGTGAGTAGCTTGTTAAAATGATTGAATGTCAGCCTGTTTAATTTATCAATCTCGTGCGAGTTCTTTACGGCTCCTTTTGCGATAACGCTCTTGACAAGGCTACCTGCCAGTTTTAAGATGTTTATTTTCTGTCGATCCACGTGATGAATGTTGATAAATCCGGCTCTAGAAATTCCGCTGTACGCATTATATTTGAATATCGAGCGATTATTGAAGTATTCAAATGTTTCGCCCGATGTTTCCCAATGTGTAAAATCCCCAGGAATGTTCCAAAAATTAAGCCCGAGATCCATGAACGCCGACGCAACCTTGTGATTTCCTTGATCTATGTTTACATTGGTCTTGCCCCACATAAAATCCGCAAAAATCACGGTTTTTGGATCTTTTGCATACAAAGACGCAATGAAGGCGAGATTTGGCTTTCCATTTTCATCGGAAGTGGCCAGCAACTTCACCATTACTTCAGGAAGAAATTTTGGGATGTCTTCTTCCAATAGTTCGTTCATTCTCAACGTATCATTCCTCAACAAGAATTAAATGCGATGTGATTCCCGCGAAATTATTTCATCTTGAATTACTGCACCCAAAGTCACGAAGTATGCGTTATATCCCGTCACGCGAACCAGCAGATTTCGATAATCTTCAGGGTGTTTCTTCGCTTCTCGCAGCATGTCCGCATTAATCATGTTAATCTGCAATGCCGTTCCTCCAACATCAACGTAGGTGCGTAGCAGGTCCTTGAATTTCTTTGCATGTTCTGCATCACGTAGGATTGCGGGATTGAATGAGATGGTATGGCTGGCGCCATTCGATGCCTTGTGCAAGCCCACTTTTCCAACGGATTTTATCACGCTCGTGGGTCCATTTTTATCGGCACCTGCAACGGGACATATTCCATTGCTCAGGAACATTCCGTGCTTTCGTCCATCGGGTGTTGCTACTTGTAGATTACCATAAGTGACCCAATAATTCCAGCTCAAATATCCTGCTCTATATTTTTTACCCGTGGGCGTTCGATACTTCAAGACTTCACTCGTCCAGATGTCATTGACCAGTGCTGCCATCTCGTCCGCTTCATCACTATCACAACCAAATTTTGGTGCCTTGTTCAAGAGCCTCTGGCGAAGCGGTTCATTACCTTCATAATTCTTTTCAATTGCAGCAATCAACTCTTTCATTGAAACGGACTTTTCATCATAGATGAATTTCTTGACTGCGAGCAAGGAGTCAACAGCCGTGGCAAAACCAATGCCTTCGACCGTGATGAAATTATAAAGGGCGCCACCCTGCGTGATATCGCGTCCGCTCTCGGCACAACCATCAACCAACATCGAAACGTATGGGGTGGGTTCAAAGTTAGCCCGAAGTTTATCGCCCAAGTTGTTTAAGTTGATTATGTAATTTACTAAAAACTTTATTTGTTTTTTATATGCGTCAAGGAACTCGTCAAATGTCTGGAAGCGGAGAGGGTTTCCAGTTTTCAAGCCCCACTTCTTTCCAGTAAGTAGGTCCTTCCCGTTGAACAGGACAAATTCAATTGCCTTTGAAACGTTCAAATTCACGTCGACCGTTCCCGACCTGTCACACCCTTGTAGTGTATTTTCCAAGCATCCCACAGGTGCGTAATCCCATAATTTATCCTTGGGTAGTCCTTGGAATTCCAGACCGCGAATGGAGTTTTCGTCAAAATTCAATAGAAATGGCGCACCCTGAGCCCTTGAAATCATGTCTACGATCTTGTCTAATAATTTTTCGGGAGTTTTTTTATGGAGACGAACGTTCGGTTTCGGTTCAAGCATGTTGATTTCATCGATCACGTCAAGCATTAGATAGGTAAGGTCATTGGTAAGGTCTTCTCCGTTGGGTCCCAATCCCGATAATGTTATTAACTGACCGAACGCAGAAGTGATGCCTTGGTTCGAGCCGACCCGCGCTTGATAATCATATACATAATTGCATTTTATCCAAAAGCATTGCAATATTTCCTTCGCGAAATCTCTAGTTATTGCCTGTTTTTCGATATCCTTCTTGTAAAAAGGATAAAGATATTGATCGATTCGCCCAAAGGAAACACCCGGTCCGGGATATGATTCTGCGGACATTAATAAAGCATGAGTGAACCAGAGGCTTTGAACGGCTTCCCAAAAGGTTTCAGCGGGTTCCCACGGAACTCTTCGACAAATACGTGCCATTTCAAGGAGTTCTTTCTTTCTATCGGGATCCGTTTCATTAGCCGCAAGCTCTTCAGCCTTCGCCGCATAACGATATGCCCAATCCCTTGCAGTTTCTGCGCTGTGGATTAGAGCAATCAATAAGTTCTTTTTATCAACTTCATTCCGTGAACAACTTGCAAGCAACTCTTTGAAATATTTCGTGAGTTCCTTGAATCCTTCCTTTAGGACCTTTGGATAGTTTGGAATGAGATGTCCGGGGGTTGGACCACAATTCCCAATTGCCACGTCACTCATTGCCATCACGTTCTCAATGAACTTGTCTTGCATCTTCTTGTGTTTCTTTGCTTCTTTTTTATTCAGACACCTGGACAAAGCCGTATTAAAACGCCCACCTGCAATTAATTCTCCGTCTAATATGTCGATGTCTATATATTTTGTCATGACTTCTTTTAAAAACAGGGACTTGCGAATGATTAGCGGCTGTTCCCAGAAATCCGTTGGTAAATCTACTTTCTTTGCACAAGCTAACAAGCCAATTAAAAAACTCCGAATGAACATGTGAATTTCTGGAGCAACAGTAAAGCCAGTAGGAACCCAAACCTGATCCCATGGTGTTCCCGTTGTATAAGGATCCACTTCATTTGTAAATTTCCCATTTTCAAAGCGTTCCTTAAAATTAAAATAATCGTCTCTAAGTTTTCTTATCCGGTTAGATAAATTCTCTGATGGTCCCCATACTTGAGACCTAAAATCACACGAATCTGATGCCATGAACAGTCCTTCTTTTACATCAGGAATGATGGTTATTCATAAATAAATCCTATTAGTGATATTCGTTTAATCTCAAATAAAATACAGATTCAAGACATAAAATATTTTTTTAACGAAAAATCATGCATGTTTTTGGAAAGAGCCCAAACAGGTTTTTTTCTTTGAACGATTAAAAAATTGAGAAAAAAGGTGAGAAAAAACGCTCATTTCGTTTCTTTTAAA
>JALGVI010000043.1 GCA_029838215.1 Candidatus Helarchaeota archaeon
AAAAAAAATAAAAAAATAAAAACCTTTAATTTACATAATTCTTTAGAAAAGAAACAAGTATAGCTTGCGTGGTAATTTAGACGTCCTCAAAATCAGGTCTCGTCCATCAAGCTTACGTGGACACGGACGTAATATTAACCTTTAAATTTATTAACGCAACAACCAAATAACATATTCATGTAGAGCCTAATTCAGGGTCTATTTAGTCACATGAGGAAATGTGGACATGAGCAAGAAAGGAAAAAGAATTCGCGTGTCAAAAAAAGAACAGGTTGAAAATCCTACTTCACGGATGGATAAAATTAAGAATTTCTTTAGACGGCTTTGGCCCGAGAAATTGATACGTAAACCGAGATCTAGACTCGATTTTGAGTTCTTGACGCGAATGGAACTCCCCAGTCCGCCTCGTGAGGTTTTCTTTATCCTTGTATTGCTTTTCTTCCTGTATATCGTTTCTGGTGGCATCTATAACATGACCAGAAAGACGATACCCCTAAATTACCAACAGATAGGAGATTTTGTTCAACCAGTCTTTTTTTGGAAAGATTTACACGAACAATTTATATTGGAAGGAATAATTTTTGCAATTCTATTGTTCATAGTTTTCATGGGAACATATTTAATATATGAATCTACCAAAAACTTTTACCGACCCAGCACTTCATACGCATATTTAGTGATTGGATTAATCCTATTCTTCCTCGCCTTTGCATTTATCGAACTCTTAATTCATCAAAAAATCACTTCATTTTATTCACCCGAATTTTGAAGTGAGCCGTAAGTGGGTGTTGAAACTGACCAGTAACATGCCTGAAGTCAGTGGAATCATCTTTTCAGCCTTCATGTCATCGATGTATGATTTCATGGGCAAGGATGGTCTACTGTCCATATTGAAATTTGCGGATCTTGATGAGTTGGTAGACTATGGCGTGAAAAATGACTATCCAAAATCAAAAAACATTGTCTATTCAAAATTTCAATCTTTTCTTCATGCCATGACTGAAATTATGGGGCACGGAACATCCGAAATTCTAATTCATTACGGAAAAAATTACTTGGGTCTAAAACTCATCGCATATTATGGTAGCGGCATTGAAGAAATGGTCAGTAACTTCGAGAAATGGCTCGGCGGAAAGTGGACCGTCATCACCAATCGACCTGAAGAGGTCGTGATTAGCGTGGAAAATGGATTATTCGTGCAAGAATACCCGCAACTTACAAGTTGGGCGATCTTGCAAGGTGTTTTTAGCTGTATTTTAGAACAATTAACGGGCGATAATTATTTCGCAGATGAAATGGAACTGAGCAACTCGGATACACCGAGCTGCAAGTTTACGATCCGAAGGAAATAATTACTTGCAGCCTTGTTCGGTTAACTCAAATCGACAAGATTTCTTTACCAAATTATCTTTTTCTAGGAGAGAAATGACTCTCTGGGGACTTCTTTTAGAGGGCACTTCGAGTCGAAAATCATGATTACTCCAATATCGAATTAGTTTACCCGCACGGGGGAAAACCGTGCTCGTTCCTTCTTCAATATCAGCGTGAACTTGATTACAAAGTATCGTTATTAAGGACTTATCTTGAGAATACTGCCATATCAAAGCCAGGGTTTGATTAAATTTCTTGCCAAGCCTGAAATTCTTTTTAGCCTTTCCGGGCTCGGGGTGATAATGTGCAGTAATGGTATCAAAAATGAGCAATTTCACGCCGCTCACCAAATAAGTTTCGAGATCTTCTATAATGTCCACGAATTTTTTGAAGTTTTCAGGAACGTGCACAAAAATTTTCTCGGAAATCTTCGTGAAATTAGAACCCGCCAGTTGTTTTAATCGAAGTGGTGTAAATGACCTGTCCATGTCAAATATTAATGATCGTTTTCCATGCCTTGCCAATTCACAGGCACATTGCAAAGCAATAATCGATTTACCACTACCACTTTCACCGAAGATGTGATATATTTGTCCTTCCTTAAATCCCCCTTCCAAGATGCTGTTCAGACAAGGACTATCTAGAGAAACTTGCATGGAAAACGACCTCAATTTCTTCCACGAAAATTCTTGAATTAAAAGGTTTTCGGTGCTTGTAACATTCTAAAAACTTATATCCGATCCATACTTACTTATTCTGGAGTAAATTCGTTTTATTAACTCTTCAGGTTGAAATACGTGTCGTTATTCAGAAAGAATCGGAAACCACCCACATTCATGAATGGAGAAGAGGAAGATACTCTTTCCAAAAAGAATATTTATCGTGCAATGCTTGATAAGAATTCCTCTATCCTCGTCAAGGAGACTTCAAACCGCATGTTTTTCATCCTGAAAAAGGATTTGATAGATTATAAAATGCACGTGTTTGCTTCTGAAGCACCCATCTCAAATTTTATTTTGAGTGATGAAATCACGGAATTCGAGACGGTCATTGCCGATAAGTCCATTCTCGAAAAAGAGGTTTTCCCTTTTCAAGATAAAATCGCGAAAATCTTTAAGCGCTCTCTTGATTTGATAAGCGTGCGGTTGTGCGTGGGTCAAGAAGATGATCACGTTACAATCGATGAGAATGATCTCAAGAAAGTAGATATCAAGCCATCAATTCAAGGATTGAAAGAATTTTTACTCACGAATCGCTCGGTAATTGGGTTTAGCGTGCGAAAATTTGATACGAAAAAGGGAAATCTTATCTTTTTAGAAACCAAATTGAATCAAGCATTTGAAAAGAACGAGATCAAGACAATTCGAATGAAGATAATTGCGAGCCTTCAACAACGGGGCCTTTACATGCAAAAGCACCATCGCCCATTTGGTCTTCAAATGTACATCGTCATAAATCTGAGAAAGAGATCTGATGAAATATCTCCCGAAACAATTAGCATTCTCAAGCAACTGGGAATCCCTATTGATAACATTCAATTCAGAAGAAACGTGATGGTATCTAACTGGCAAGCCATTGAATGCGAACTCAGGCAGATGAATCTATGCAATTATTTACAGAACCAATTTCCCAAATTAAGCCACTCAGATGTTTCACAAATCGCAAGATTTTGCCAGATAAACGATCTCGGATTTGACGTTTCGATCAAGATGGCAACGATTCTGAGCAAGTCGAAAGAAGAGCGCTATAGCAAAAAAGACCAAGGAACAAAATTTCTAAATGAAAATGAAATCACGGCAGCAGGTATCGTGGCGGCAGAATATTTCGGCATTCAAAACATTGAAGTCGAAAAAGAATTAGGACATAAACTCATAAGAAAATATTATGATGAGTTCAACGATTACGTGTAATTTCTTTTCCTTTTTGCCTTACTTGCTTTTTGACGTTGTTGTTTCAAATTTTTTAAATTAAAAAAGAAAAAGTAATTCGTTTGTGAGATTAGATCTGCAGATCGTGGCGAAGTTGGTATTCAGGGCATTCTACGTTACTCTCAAGCATTTTCATGCGATCTTTTTCTTTCACGTACTTGCACTTCTCACGTCCTTTTTTGTCTATTAAAAACCATTCACAGGTTTCACAGGGTATTTCGATTTCTTCTGTGTCTTCACCTTCACCGCTCATTTTTTGATCCCTCTTAGTATTTTTTTATGATTTTTTTATTTTTCTTTCGGATTTTCTTTGTATTTTTTCTAATATTTCCGTAGGAACTTTTAGATGAGAGATTCTTCTTTGGCATGGTTCTCCTATACTAATTGCAAGAGGGGATTTTTATTTCTTTCCAGAGATTTATTTAAATTTACATGCGAATTTTGCTCCTGCTCATCTCTAAAAACAAATTTAAAAATTGCAATACCAGCTTCAATATCTAAGGATATTTTAACATGATACATGCCATAAGAGTCAACTTTTTAAATATGCTCGACTTTTTAAAATCAGTCAAGAATCAATAACACAATGGTTTTCTTGCTAAAATGCGGGAGCAATCTCCCGAATAATTTCATATCAAAGTTGCAATTAAAGTTTTTATTCGGATAAATAGGATGTCGCATTTTCATGGACTCGAAATACGCAATCCTGACTGAAGATTTAACAAAAAAGTATGGAAAAAATCTTTTTGCCGTAAAAAATCTCAACTTAAAAATCGAGCAGGGCATTACTTACGGACTTTTGGGACCAAACGGAGCAGGCAAAACAACAACAGTTCGCATGTTAAATGGAATCATAAGACCAACCTCAGGGACAGCTCTCGTCGATGGACACGATATCGTGAAAGACGCCTTGCGTGTAAAAGCTATCACGGGTTTTTTGCCCGAAACGCCTTCAATTTACGAGAAATTATCTGCCACGGAATTTTTAGAATTTATTGGAGATTTGTATTCAGTTCCTTCTTCCACGTTAAGAGACCGAATTCAGAATTTATTTAAACTTTTTGATCTTAATGGACGAGAGAATGATCTGTTGGAGGGATACTCACGCGGCATGAAACAAAAGGTCTGTCTCATGTCGGCTCTCATCCATGATCCTGATATCATTTTTTTAGATGAGCCGACTTCGAATTTAGACCCTGAATCTGCTTATAAGGTCCGTGATCTCATTCTTCACCTGGCAAAGAATGCTTCAAAAACCATTTTTCTTTGCACGCATTTGCTCCGACACGCAGAGGAGATGTGTGATCGCATTGGAATAATCAAAGATGGGCAATTGATTATTGAAGGAACCCCTCAGGAAATCATGACGAAGACGGAAACATCGGATTTAGAAAAGGCATATCTCAAGATCATGGGAAATGTTCACGATGAAGATTTAGGATACATGAACATGAAATGAAGGATGGATCGACATGTGGACGTGGCTTAAAATTGCTCGTGCCGAGATTCTTCTCTGGAGTGTAAAATTAAGGGGTCACCGGAAACTCTTCTTCGTTTTATTGTCCATCATGATTGTGATCTTAAATATTTCCTTAAATCTCGCCACCACGTTTATTTTTAGACCTCTAGCCGCACCTTTTGCCTTTCTCATCATCCCTTACATTGCCCCCGGTCTGGAGATCTTCTTCATGTTTTTATTCTTATTCTTTTTAACGTATCCGATTCAATATGCACTTCAAGAATTTCAAATAGGACATCTTGAAATCATTTTATCGGCCCCAGTCCGTCCGAAAGATGTTTTTTTCGGTGAATACTTTGGTCAGGTTGTCATTTATGTGTTTTTTCTCTTTATCATAGCACCAATAATTGTTTCGATAATTGGAGCTTTCGTGGAAATCTCGATATTTGCACAACTCATGATAATTACCTTTTCCGCACTCTTGCTTCTATCCGCATCTTTTCTGGGAAATTGTGCCGCCTCATATTTGTCTGTAAAGTTTGGGACTTCTACTCGCAAGAAAGATCTGGGCAAGATCGTTTTGATGATCGTGAGTGCTGTTATTGCAATTCCTTCAATGATGATTTCTCTGATTTGGATTGCACCTTGGGTGCTTCTCTTGCCAGCAATTAGGATGATATTTCAATTTAGTCCATCAACATGGTTTGCAACATTGGTTCTTTTCTTCATAAACCCCTTCTTGACTTATAATGGGATTTTTGGTTTTATTAATCCCGCTCTTAATGCATTATTTGCCTGTGGATTTCTGGCGGCTGTCTTTGGACTTGGATTTAAGTATGCTGATAGGTTCTTTTCTCTCGATGCGGGTCAACCTGAAGAACGAATTCTTGCAAAGGAGAATTTCTTCTATCGTTTCATTCGACGCGTTTTTGGCGTGCCGAGTTCAGTACAAGCCAAGGAGTTTTTCAGAAGGAATGAGAATCTTGGTCGCCTTGGCTATTCAGTTGCATTTGGAATCATCTTTCCCATTATCATGATAATGATTCAGCTCTTTACAGGAGATCCCGATTCCATCATGATTGGCAACACGATGAATTTGGTTTTCGTGCCGTGGATTTTTGCCATGATGCAAGGTTTAATGGTCGGCATGTTCATAATGGTTCGTTCGAAAGACATGATTTGGATTTATAAAAAATCTCCAAAGGGAGTCAGGACACTCGTTTCAAGTTTTTATAAAACGAATTATTTCATTTCGTTCTTGATCACGATCTTTCTGACTGTGGTCATTTCCATCATCTTTCAATATAACATCTTCTTGGCTTTGCTCTTGTTCTTGCTACTCAATGTCTGGGAGCTCGTGACCTATAATATCGTCATTGGCGTTCAATGTTCGAGACCCGCATTCGAAGAAAGAGGCACCAGAATGACAATAAATGTCCTGATTTCCATGTTATTATTAGTTGGAGTTTGGCTTGGGATCTTCATTCCAATGATCACGTTGTTTTCTTTCTTTCTGGACTTCACGATAGTGATGTTTCTGGTTTCCATTGTTTCTCCGTTGTTCATGCTTGCTATAAGTACGGTGATCTTGTTCTTGGGCATTAAGCAACTTGACAAATTCGAATAAAAAAAAATGGAAAGAAAAAAAGAAGCCAATCACCGCAAGTTTTACTTTACCTTGCCAGTAATGCGTTTTCCTTCGTGGATTTTGAGTAATTCGACTTGGAAAGTCGATTTTAGCTTGCGGTATGCTTTTTTAGCATTTTTATTTGGAGTCTTTGTTTCGGTCAAATGGGCCATTTTAGAGATGGCTTCTTCAGGCGTTTTATAAAGCCCTGCACCGAGAAATCCGAGAATGGCGGCACCTAACGCGGATCCTTCCTTAACTTGAAATAGTTGAACTGGTTTTTGGATGACATCGGCAATGATTTGAGCCCAGATGGGGCTATTCGCTCCACCACCATCAAGTTTTAATTCACTGAAGTCTCCTGCGACGCTTTTTATCAGCATTGAATACATTGCGATGGTATATGCAGTGGATTCTAGAATTGCACGCGTGAAGCTGGCACGGTCGTGTCCGAAACTCCAACCATATACCGTGCCTTTTGCATCAAATTGTAATGGAATGATCATGAGTCCGTTGCATCCTGCAGGCACGGATTCTGCTTCCTTGATTATTAAATCGTATATCGAAACGTTTTCGTTTTTACTCCGTTCGAATAGATCCATTGCAAAATTCTCGACGTACCATTTCAATAACGTGCCGGTTCCGGGAAGGACTCCTTCGAGAACCCAACGATTCGGCAGGACGTGTGGATTTGTAAATAACAAGCCCCCCTTATCGATGATTCTTTCCTCCAAGACGAGATCGGTGAAGGCTCCCGTTCCCAATGTCGTCTTGCAGTCTCCTTGTGAGATTCCGCCCACTCCAAGAGCTGAGCACTGCTGGTCGGCACCACCCAAGTAGATGGGAAGACCTTTTTTTAGTCCTAATTCGTCCGATACGTTTCCAAGTAACTCTCCAATCGTTGAACCATTCTCCTTTATCTCGGCCCATTTATCAAATTCGATTCCAACTTCGTTTGATAGCGACTCGGAAAGTTCTAATGTGTTAAAATCCAATATGCCGTATGCAGAATTCGAGCGATCCGTGATATATTCGCCAGTTAGAAAATGGTAAACATATGAATCAGGCTGTATTATCTTGGCAGTACGTTCATAAATTTCGGGATGTGCTTCCTTAATCCATAACGCCTTGATGATCGCCCATCGTTGATATTCTTTCCATGAAAACTCGAAAAGTGCCTTGTTATCATTCAGTTGTTGCAGTGATTCAGGAATGCGAAAATCTTGCCAGGTGATGGCAGGATACAACGGCTCACCAGTTTTGTCAACAAATGTCGTTGTTGCTCGGTGAAAACAAGCAGAAATACCCAAAATATTATCCTTGTCTACATTCTTCAAGGCAGTTTTGGACGTTTGTTTGATTCCTTCAATCCAGATTTTTGGGTCTTGTTCATAAACGCCAGGGGGTTGCTTCGTGATCGGATATTCATAATGGGCTTTCGAAACAATTTTTCCCGTTTCAGAAAATATGATGGTTCTGGCTCCTGTCGTTCCGACATCAAATATGCAAATAAAATTCTCAGTCATAGATAATTCCCCTTAACATATCTCAG
This sequence comes from Candidatus Helarchaeota archaeon, assembly GCA_029838215.1. Taxonomy (GTDB): domain Archaea; phylum Asgardarchaeota; class Lokiarchaeia; order Helarchaeales; family RDOG01; genus JALGVI01. The sequence continues at coordinate 7,938 of JALGVI010000043.1, forward strand.
CTTATCATTCTAAAAATATAAGTTAGCATTGGTAAATATATAAAAAAAATGAATGATAATGATTATTAAACGGAACTCGTTGATACTTAATTTACATGTCATAAAACAAAAAAAGGGATTAAAATGGACGAATATGATGAATTTAGCATGAGTTTAGCTCTTCGAATGGCAGTCGTCTGCGGAGCAGGAGTGGGCTTTTCTATTCTCGGTAGCATGGTATCGATTTGGATATTTAACTCACAAGTAGCACTGAACATGATAGATTTAATCTTTCAGTTTGTTGCACTTAGCGGAAGAATCCCTGCGGAACTCTTGATCATGCTCACTTTTACAGTAGTTAGCCTAGTGGCGCCTTCGATAAATGTCATCATGCAAATGTTTTTCCAGCCTTTCATGATCACGAAAGGGATCACCACCCATGAGTTATTCTCAATTACGATCTCTTCAGTCATCACTTGGATAGTCGTAGGGATCGTCGTGGGGATTCTATCGAAGCATTGGTTTCAAGGTCTTCAAAATACGCTTATCACGGGAATCTTGCACTATATCATGGATGCTATTCTGTTAATCGTTGTTGTTGCGATTTCAGGGAATCTTTTCACTGGCATTGTGACTTATGGTATAATATACATAGCTTTCGTGTTGGTGCTTCTGTTTGCAATTCCTAATTTTCTCGTGTTAATGGTTTCGGGAGCCGCAGGTGGCATAATCGGACAATACGTCGTTTTCAAGGATAGATACTGAAAGTCCTAAATTTTCCATTTTCTTTTTACTTTTCTGAGCAATAGATTTCTTTGGAAAACTCATCTACAATAAGATCTGTGAAGCAAGATGAATTGGAGTTTGTGGAAAGCAAAATTTGATGAAATAATTGAAGGATTTGGAGGGCAACTTGATTTTCAAGCAGATATTGATTCTGCGAGAGTTCTTAACGATCTTCTTGATGGTTCCATTCAGGATGCATTGAAACAGCAGATGTCCAAGAAGATTTCAGGAAGAGAAGTCTTTATTTTTGGATGCGGTCCGTCCTTGGAACGAAACCTTGCTTGCCTACGAGATTTGCATCTTCTGAACGAGTCCAAGACAATTATTGCTGCTGATGGCGCCACGTCATTATTCATTCAGGCAAGAATTCCCGTTGACATCATCGTGTCGGACTTGGATGGAAGTGTTCCCGACATCATTCAAGCAAGTCAAATGGGAGCAATAATTGTCATTCACGCGCATGGAGATAATGTAAAATTAATCAAAAAATTCGTTCATTCGTTGCGAAATTGCATGGGTACTTGTCAAACGCAACCATTTGGATGGCTTCACAATTGGGGAGGTTTTACTGATGGTGATAGATGCGTTTTTCTAGCAGAGCATTTTCTAGCACGTAGAATCATGCTTTTTGGTTTTGATTTCGGGGAGAGCGTTGGAAAATATTCGAAGCCCTCATTCAAGCATTCAATGCCTGCAACTCAGATAAAAAAACAAAAACTTCACGTGGCATTCCAACTAATTGAATTCCTGAAGGCGAATACAGATACACGCATTATAAATTGTACTTTTTTAACCGAAAGAGAAATCTTGGACATCATAACAGCTTGAATTATAATTCCGCTTCTCATCTAGAAATGCTAACTAGTTGTGGATTAAATGAAAGCGTTTTATGACAGCGTGGACATTCATCCCCGAATCGTTTCAAGATTTCAGAAGGGCAAATTAATTCCTGACTATTATATAAGATAAAACCACATTTTCTACAGTAAATTCGTTGTGGCATGACACCTCACTCCCCTTTTAGGGTGATTTTTCCACTCATAATTGCTCAATATTTCCTTTCTTGTATAAGTATAGGTCAAAAGTCCCCAATCCTCAAGTGAATGAGTAGAAATCAAATGAATCTAAACGACTCCCATCTATTTAAACTTTTGTAGAATCTAAAAAATCGAATTCGAATAAATACCAAAATCATGATATATATTATAATGATTGATAGATTCAAGAAGTAATCAAGACTTTAAGTTTAAGTCTAAGAATTTTAATGCAATGAAATTTGCCATCGTGCTCGTTCATTCGTGAAAGGAAGCGTGAGATCATGACAACATTAATCGTTACGGAAAAACCAACAGCGTGCCAGAAAATTTCGGCTATTTTATCAAATAAAAAACATCGTAAATTGCAAAAGCCAGGTTCAAAAGTCACGTTTTATGAAAGCGTGATTGATGGTGAGAAGGTTATCGTTGTTTCGGGTATTGGACATTTATTCCAAGCCACGAGAAAGCATAAAATCAAGGGAGATCCGTGGCAATATCCATTTTGGGATGTCGAGTGGGCTCCATCTCACGAATTAAAGCGTTCTTTGCGTAGAAATGAAGATTTTGTCACGTACATAAAGGAGCTTGCACGAGAAGCGGATAATTTCATCAATGCTTGCGATTATGACCTTGAAGGTGCCACTATCGGATATTGCATCTTGAAGTATTGTTGTGGACCTGAAGCCGTTGAAAAAGCAAAGAGAATGAAGTTTTCTTCGATGACAGAAAAGGAGATCTTGAATTCGTTCAATAATTTGCTTCCCAGTTTAAATTTTGAGCTGGTTGAGGCAGGACTTACCCGTCACGAAGTTGATTTGCTTTATGGTATTAATTTGACTGCGGCTTTAACCTCTTCAATCATTAATTCTGGCGTGTTAAAGTTTAAAATACTATCCACGGGTCGCGTTCAAGGCCCGACATTAAAATTCGTGTTTGAGCGAGAGAACGAAGTCCAAACTCACGTTCCTAAGCCTTACTGGACCATTAACGCTTCTACAAAAATAAATGGTAGTTCCTTAACACTTGATTATTCAAAAAGCAAGATTTGGAAGTTAACAGAAGTTAATGAGATTCTCGATCATTGTAAGGGAAAAAATGGCATTATTAAAGATATCAAGAAACAACAGAGAAAATCCAATCCTCCTGAACCGCTTAACTTGAGTGTTTTGCAAAGTCAATCATATAATCATCTCGGATACACGCCTTCACAGACATTAAGAATTGCAGAACGTTTGTATCTTTCCGGTCTGATTAGTTATCCGCGAACATCCAGTCAAATCATTCCAGAAGACATTGACTTGCAGTCAATCGTTTCGGGCATTAAGGAGAATGCTAAATATTCCAAATACATAGATAAAATCTTGAAAAAAGGTCCATTGGTACCTACAAAGGGAAAAAAGACAGATCCTGCCCATCCTCCAATCTTGCCTACAGGGGAAAAACCAACACGAAAGCTCTCATCCACGGAAGAACGCCTCCTTGAGTTAATCACTCGTAGATTTCTTGCGATTTTTGGAGATCCTGCAGTAATTCAGAGCATAAAAACCGTTGTAGGAGTAAATTCTCATTCATTTAACTTGACAGGTCGAAGGATCATTGAGCCGGGCTGGATGGAAATTTACCATTATTCACAAACAAAAGAAATCATCCTTCCCGATCTTAAAATCGGGCAAACGCTATCCCTCAAGTTCTCCACGGAAGAAAAGTTTACGAGCGGTCCCTCAAGATTCAATGCAAATTCGCTGCGAAAGGTAATGGAAGAAAATGAAATAGGCACGAAAGCCACGAGAGCAGACATCATAGATAAATTAAGCAAGCGCGGTTATGTAGGAGGGCGACAGATATATCTCTATGATTTGGGAATCGCTCTTATCGAGGTTCTTGAAAAATATTGTAATGAGATAAACAGTATTGAAATGACGAGGACGTTAGAAAAAGACATGGAAGCAATCGAACAAGGGAAATTAAATCGGGAAGATATCTTGGAAAAGGTTCGCGCGTATTTGGGTCTGGTGTTGGAGAAGTTCAAGGAAAATGAAAAGAATATTGGAGTTGAACTTGCAGAATCCATCAAGAGTACTTGGGAACGACAAAGAATCATAGGGAAATGTAATGTCTGTGAGGGGAACCTTGTCGTGATTAGATCACTGGGAACTAAAAAACGTTTTATTGGATGTACGAATTACCAAGTATGTGCCAAGTGCGATCAACCAAAAGAAGCCTGCGTGTGTAAATGTGAAGTCTGCGGAGAGCCTAAGGGCAGTTGTGAATGCAAAGAGGGACCAGAGGATGAACCAGATCGAAAACATTATTACCCAAAATGCTCAAACTCGTTTCCAGTAGCACAGCGCGGAAGCATTACGCCTCTTGATAATAAATTTTGCCCATATTGTGAACAGGAATTTGGTGTCAAGTATCCAATGTTCCAATTGCGCTTGCCAAACTCCAAGCGACCTTTTTATGCCTGCGTGAATTGGACTCAACATCCAAAATCAAAAAAGGCCAAGAAAACAAAGGAGACAGAAGGAAAAGCCGAAGAAGTAAAGGAAGAAACGCCTGACAAGTCTAAAAAGGTCAAAAAGACAAAAAAAGCAAAGAAAGCTAAAGCAAAAAAGAAAACCAAAAAGAAAAAGACCGCTAAGAAAAAGAAGAAGTCAAGCAAGACAAAAAAAGCAAAAAAGAAAACTAAAAAATGAATAAACATTCAGGATTTTCACGGAAAATATTCTTAATTCTACATTTTCGTCTAAATTTTTAATTTTTCCACGCCATTTGGGATGTCACAGATGTAGACATCCAGCGTTTGCCCAAAAGCATGTTCATATTCAGAACATAGAGTATCTACGATAGTTTTCACGTATTTATTTATTACAAGACCAAACACGCATCCACCCATCCCTGCTCCTGTAAGTCGTCCTCCAACTACACCGTCTTCGATCTTTAGGTGGTCAATGATAAAATCCAATTCGGAACAACTAACTTCGTATAGGGTTTTTAGACTTTCGTGAGAGGCATATAGCAGTTCACCAACGGTTTTGAGGTTCCCACGCTTCATCTCATTTACAGTTTGGAGAACACGAGCATTTTCCCTGATAACGTGTTCACAACGTTTTCTTATAGGTTGAGGTATGGTGCTTTTAAACTCTTCGAACTCATTCACGGATGCATCTCTCAGCGAACGAATTCTGGGAAGATGATTTTGAAGTAATTTTACGCCGCGAAGGCACTCATCCTTGCGGATGTTAATAAAGTCCTTTACGGCGTGTCGAATTTTTGTATTAAAAATCACAATTTTATGTTCTTTTAAAGGAACGGGCACGAGCTCGTGCTTAAATGGTGGTCGACAATCCAAAAACAATGCTTTGTCACGCTTTCCCAGCGCAGAAATAAACTGGTCCATTATTCCACAAGAAATCCCCATGTAAACATTCTCTGCTTGATATGCAATCATCGCGAGTTTTTCGGAATCCAAGCTGAGATCGCCGGTTTGTCTGAAAATATGACCGACTGCCACTTCAAATGCTGCGGATGAACTCAATCCTCCTCCAATTGGGATTTCAGAAAGACATGCCGCCGTGAAACCATTAGGAGAAAATCCTTCTTTTTGAAGAAAATGGGCAACGCCCTTGGCATAATCCATCCACGACCCATCTTTTTCAAAGTTATCCAACTTGAAAGAAAGAGTTTGATTAAAATCTATGGAATGAATCTTAACGATTTTGCTTGAGTTCGGAACTGCAACGATGATCATATCTTTTGAGATAGTTATTGGAAATACAAATCCTTCATTATAGTCGGTATGTCCACCAATGAGATTTATTCTTCCAGGAGCTCTACACGCTACTGCTTGTGGTTCTTTATCTTTCTTTAATAGTTCTAATAATTTTGCATGACATCGTTCAAGTGCTGATCGTCTGGTCATTTCATCCACAATTCAAAAGTTTTATTGATATTTAAGATGGTTTCATTTTCTTTTTTTTATGAACCAGAATATCTCCCTTACCTGCAGGAATCAAGCGCTGTATTTCGTCTAAGGGTATTTTTTTTATTAATGTCACGAGATCTTCGGATTGATCACTTGTTCTTGCGATATCCATCCATTTATTCTTGATTAGTTTACATAAGGCACCGCTTTTTTTATCACCCGGAATGATCTCAACTGGGAACAACAGATCCATTTCGGGCTTAAGCGTGGGTTCTACAATGGGAGTAGGTTCGTCTTCTTGAATGCGAATGCCCAAACGTAGTTTTAGTGGATTATTTTTCATTGCATTTTTCGTACCTTTCACGATGAAAGAACCCTTTGCCAGATATTCACCTGATGGTGGTGAAAAACTTACCTGTTCACCCTTGACCCAATAGCCATCAGCGACAGAAAAGTTTGATTTCCATGCACTTGAAAAAGAAACAGTAAATTGAACAGCCTCTTGAATTGTTTCATTTGAAACAGGTTCGTTGTTGGTTTTAATTATTCCTACGGCAGCTCCACGAAAAGTTGCATGAATAAAAATATCACTTGAATCCATGTGCTTCCTTACCAAAATCTCATTGCTCTTGAGATCTCGACCTGCAAGCACTAGAAATCCGTCCGAGGAATAAAACCAATGATATGCTTCGTACCACTTGCGTTTACGCTTTTTCTTGAGACCTTTTTCAATTTGAATGGGTTCTGGCTCTTGGACTTCCTGTTGAGCGAGTTTGATTTTTTCCGTGGTATTTTGAATGGCGATTAATGCTCCTTTAATTTTATTTGCGGCTTTTTTGGATTTCAAATAAAAATCATTAGCAATATCGGTTGGTTTCTTTCTGAAATCTATTGATAAGACAGTATCGTCTAATCGTATTGCAACGCTGGCGGTTTTAGGCGAAATTTTTTCGACAATGAGAGCAGCAGGAATGCCTTGTTGCTTGGCTTTTTCAATGTTTTCAATAATTTGATCCCAAGACATTTTCTTTTTACGGGCTTCCGTTATCGTCTCAAGTAATTCTTGTAAAGGCGTGAAGTGAGCGTAAATCAAATCGCCATGTTTCTTGTTTAACTCAGCAGTTTTGTTGAATTCATCCATCTTCTTTTGTTGTTCTTTCAGTACTTTTTCTAACTTGCTCAATTTAGTTCCTTTTGTTTTCGCTTCTTGTTGAATTGTTTTTTCAAGAACATTGATTTCTTTTTTACTGTAAAACTCGTCAACCGTTTCGTTATACGTGTCGAATTTGCGGACGAATTGTAACCCGATTGCTTCTTCATGATGCAACTTAAAAGGAGACACGGAATGAACTTCACCATTTTTTAACACGGTTACGGGCTCATATTGTTTATTTAATAATTTAGCTTGTAATTCTTCGATTTTTTCAAATAATATCGAAATTTCTTGGTCGGTTAACTCGGATGCTTTTTTATCTTTTTCTATCTTGCTCAGAAAACACAATTCTTCTGCGTATCTCGGGCTCAAGTTTATATTACTCAATAATGTAGAGATTATCGGACGTTCAGAGCCCTCAAGGTATCTTTTAAGGTCTTCCAACTCCAAACTCAAGAAATTTTCGCCTTTGCTTGGAATGAAATTAAATTCACGGTTTGGGATGATCCTTCGATCACGCATCGTCTTGTAGAACAGTGCCGTGATGACATTCCGAGAAGAATTCGTTAGTACGACATTTCCATCACGAAAGAACTCACAAATAAGCTTATAATTATCCGGAACGGGTTGTTCGGAATCAGCACCAGGAGGAAGAATGCGCCCAATTTCAAACACGACTATCCGATCGAGATTATACTGGGAGATCTTTTTTATCCTCAAATTCTTGAGTCTTTTTCTCAGGCTCACGCAAAAATTCGGCGGGAATCGTGGTTTAGGTCGTTCATAATTCGTGAGATGTATCCTGATACCCGGTTGAATTAATAATTGGCATGCCTTCTTGGTAACGGTCCTCAACTTGAGCAGGATAATATTTTCTTCGAGGACATAGATTTGTTGAATCCACGCTCCTAATAGTTCATCATTTAGCTCTGATACAATCGCATGTATGTCAAAATTCGACATCATTTTTACAAATTTCGCCTCTTGTTCGGTTTTTAAAGCCGGAAATCCGTCATTTCATCTAAAAAACATCACACGAAAACATTTAATTGGTGATATTTAATATATCTGATCAACACCGTGTTCGATGGTTTTTATGGAAAAAATCAAGAAATTCACAGATCGTGTCCAAGCCCTTCCCATAGAAGAGAAAGTATACATATCAAAGGTTCTTCTTGGTCTATTAGCTGCCATAATTGGTAGCATTTTAGTTCTGATTCAATTTCATACGGGGATTCCATTCTTTGCACAGGGTATTGCCGTGGGAATCGGCTGGGCACTGGTTCCCATTCATTGGGCGGTTTGCATTTACGTACTGAAGATAGATCTCAAGAAATTTGGCGGTTCAAAATTTAAAATCTTGACGACGGGTATTGGAGCGTTCCTTTTTACTTGGCTCATTATTTGGACTATTTGGACTACTTTATGGTGGGTCTGTGTTTATGGACTGCCAACTTTTTAATGCCGTTTTATAATATTTCGGCACGTGATTATGAGAGAATTTGTCGTTTTCTATCTCATGCTTCAAGTTAGTGTCAATTTTTTTGTTATATCTTGTCCAAAACATACTTCTTTTTAAGGATCTCTTCTATTAGTTCTTTTTATATCAAGATAGAAAGGAGATGTGCCTTTGGTCGAAAAGAAAAAACGAAAGCGAGGTTCTCTTAATAAATTAAAAGAACAGATGATTGATTTTATTAATAATATCAAGACTTACGAAGATTGGGACCGTTTCGTGCAGATGTTCATGATTCGCTTCCCTGAAAGAAAGAAGAAATTTGAGACTGTTTCTGGTATAGAGATCAAGCGACTATATACACCTGAAGATATTAAGGATCTTGATTATTTGAAGGATATTGGATTTCCGAGTGTCCCGCCCTTCACTAGAGGAGTATATCCAACCATGCATCGTGGGCGATTTTGGACGCAACGATTGATTACGGGAACGGGCACGCCTGAAGATACGAATGAACGGCTTAAATTTCTCATTTCTCAAGGTCAAACCGGTCTAAACGTAATTTATGATCTTCCTTCTCATCGCGGAATAGATCCTGATGATGAAAGAGCAGTTGGTGAAGTCGGGAAAGATGGAGTTTCCTGCTCGAATCTTGAAGACATGCGCATGATTTTTAAGGATATTGATTATAGCAAGTATTCCGTTTCACAAATAACAGCCATTCACGTGCTCTGCATGTACATTGCAATGGCTGAACTTGACGGCGTGGATATTTCAAGATTACGCGGAACTGTCCAAAGTGACATGTTCAACGCTATTCAAGGATGCGGAGCACTCGCATCTGATATAACACGACGTGGTCCGGGAGCAATCGATTATTCGGTCGAAATTTGTGTCGATATTATTGAATTTTGTTCGAAGTACATGCCAAAATGGTATCCCATATCAATCGTGGGACGAAACATACGGGAATCGGGTGCTGATGCCGTTTCTGAAATCGCTTTGGCATTTTCTAATGGACTTGCATTTGTGGATAAAGCCATAGCACGTGGTCTTGATATTAATGAATTTGGAGAAAGGTTATCATTCATGTTCTGTTGTGAGAATGATTTCTTTGAAGAAGTTGCAAAATTTCGAGCCGCAAGACGAGTCTGGTATCGCCTGATGAAAGAAAAAGGTGCCAGTAATCCTTTAGCAATGCTGGTTAGAATGCACGTTCAGAATAGCAGCTTGGCGTACACCGCACAGCAACCCCTCATTAATATCATTAGAGGAACGTTGCATACTGCGGCAGCAGTTCTAGGCGGAGGTCAATCACTACATACAAACGCCTATGATGAAGCTTGGGGGTTACCAACCGAAAAAGCTGCAATGATTGCACTACGGACGCAACAAATAATTGCAGAAGAATCTGGAATCATGGACACGATTGATCCACTTGCTGGGTCATATTATGTGGAGGCTTTAACAAATGAGCTCGCCGAAAAAATTTATGAGATGGTGAAGGAAATGCAGGAAAAAGGTGGATCGGTCAAATTAACAGAGAATGGATGGGTGGATAATCTACTGGAACGAAATGCTTTTCGCTTCCAAAAAGAAATTGAGGAAGGAAAGAGAATTGTCGTTGGCGTGAATAAATACGTCATTGAAGAGGAAGAATTAGACATTGAAATACACGAGATTCCTGAAGAAGTACGGACTCACCAAATCCAACGAGTTCAAAAAGTGCGTGAGAGTCGGGACCCAGAAAAGTGGAAGAAAGCAATGGCTGAATTGAAAAAAGCCTGTGATGAAAAAGAAAAAGACTTCCGAGTGAACATCATGCGACCGTTAATTGAGGCATATAAAGCTGGTGCAACTCTTGGCGAATGCTATGACACGATTTGGCCACCTGAACGATTCATTAAATAAAAGGAGTTAGAAAAAATGAGCGAAAAGATTAAAGTCCTAACCGCAAAACCAGGATTAGACGGACACGATCGAGGTATTAAAATCGTCAACCGTGCATTCCGAAATGCAGGATTTGAAGTTGTTTACATCGGTAACTCCATGCCCGAAGAGATAATTGAAGCCAGCATTCAAGAAGATGCGAACATCATCGGTTTGTCCATCTTAAGTTCAAGTTACAAAGTTCTCATTCCAAAATTTTTAAATTTGGTTGAGGAACACAAGTTAACTGATCGACTTCTTCTGCTCGGCGGCATTATCTTACCGCGTGATCAAAAAAATTATAAGGAACGGGGATTTGCCGGTGTCTATGGTCCGGGCACTAACTTGAACAAAGTAATCGAATTCATAAAAGAACACTTCAAAAATGATTAAAATTATGATGGAATTCGAAAGCCCTCACGTATATTTTTGCGAGAAATGATTTTATGACGATAAAACCGCAAATCTAATAAAATCAATTTTTTTATTTTAAAATGCTTTTTTCTGTTATTTTTTGCTCAAGCTTCTTATTAAAAATAAGAGATTCCTTTTGTTTTGAAAAAAAAATGAAATTGCAAGTAATGAGTTTCAAAATTAACTAGTTCTTTTAGAAATCTTAATTTTTTGATTATTGGATCGAGATTCTCGCAATATTTTTAAATGTAAATACTCATAAAACAGAATAACTAGTAATTATTCTCTTAAACAAAGACTCACGGATGACATTGAATGAGCGGTAAAAAAGGGAGTTCAGCTGCAAAATCTGCAAAAAATGGAAAAAAAAATGTGAAAATTAAAATAGATGACCTTGATTTAGAGATTTTGAGGAAATTGAAAGAAGATTCGAGGGTTCCTTTTACCAAGCTTGCTGAGATTTTGAAAATTCCCGATACAACCGTTCATTTTCGTGTCAAAAAACTGCGAGAAATGGGCATCATTCAGAAATTTACCATTTCGATTTCCCCCAAGAACCTTGAATATGACTTGTTGAGCATGATTAAAATTCGAATAGGGGGACACATAGTTCCTGATATTAGCAATAAGAGGTTAGAAGATCTCACGGACTCGTTAAAACGCATAAAAAATATTCACTTTCTGGCGTGTTCTGATACGGAAAATAGCATATATGCGTTAATTTATACAAAGGATAAAGATGAATTGTTAAATATTGTTAAAGAGATTCAAAGCGTGGACTTCATTGAATTTGACGTGTGGCAATTTTCCAAGATCATTAAAGGAGAAAACATGTATTTTGAATTATGAAATTATGTTATGATAATGTGGAAAAAAGAAGTGAAAAAAATGGCAGATAGAGTTGTTACTGGAATTAGAGGGCTTGATGAAATTCTTCATGGAGGTTTCATCCCTGGTCACAACATACTCATAACTGGAGGTGCTGGGACTGGGAAGACCATCTTGTGCACTCAGTTTCTTTACAATGGTGCAAAGAATTTCAATGAACCGGGAATAATGGTCACTCTTGAAGAAATGCCAAACGAATTACGCTCCGAAGCGAAGAATTTTGGTTGGGATCTCGAGGAATTAGAAGCCGAAAAAAAACTGGCGATCATTGATGCGGCCTCCTCAAAGGCAGGTCTTCCAACAACCGAGCGGTTTGCACTTCGGCGTGGATTTGACGTTAATACTCTGGCTCAAGAGATATATCGAACCACAAAAGAGATTGGGGCAAGAAGGGTCGCAATTGATTCCATTGCAGGTCTGGGGATGCAATTCGAAGGGACAATAAACATCCGTACTGCTATCTTCCGATTGAGTGCATTACTCCGCGAAATCAAGTGCACGAGTTTGATGACGAGTGAGGTTCCGGCTGGTGAAGTCTTCACCCGATATGGTGTTGAGGAATTCATCGCTCAAGGTGTTGTTCTTCTTTTTTTAGAGGAAGAAAATGATGAACTGCGCAGAACACTCATTGTGCGAAAAATGCGTGGGACTGCTCATTCCCTGAAACGATATCCGTTCGAAATTGGATCGAAAGGGATAGTCGTCATGCCGGGAAAAGTCTAGCTAATGATCAAAGTTTCCACTTTTTTTACGTGATAGGTAAGTATTTGGAGAAATCGAGTGCCTCCTAAATGGTGTCGTGGAGTTTTTAAACAAAATTTCATCATTATATTGTAGTAAAGTCAAAGGATTTGTATTTTCTGATGAGAAATCATGAAGCATTCGTTTCAATGGTTTGTAATAATATTTATAAGGTAAAAATGGAACAAATTTTATTGGATTGTCCAGAATCAAATAAGATATCATTTCCCATTGTTTATTTCTTGCAACTTAAAGATTCAGAAACAACCAATTAAATGAATTGGATGTCATATAATGTCACTCACCAAAGAACAAGCAGATAAGCTTACTACACTGCTAAACAAGCTTGAGGCGCGAACTGAGCTTGAAGCTTGTGCAGTAGTGACTAGAGAAGGATTACGAATCGCATGTGCAGTTGCAGCTGAGATGGATGCGGACGTATATTCTGCAGCATCAGCGGCATTGGTAAATTTAGGTGAAACAACTTTAGCCCAATTAAAACACGGTAATCTCAAGGAGATTATTGTTCGAGGGGATGAAGGATATACGATCTTGACACAGGCAGGAAATCAATACATGGTCGTAGGATCTTGCAAGAAATTGAGTCGGATGGGCTATTATCTTGCGCTTTTACACCGCTTTAGTAATAAAGTCGCAGCAACGTTAGGTGTATCACAACCTATTGCTGAGGTTCCAGAAGCAGTTCCTGCGGCACAAGCTGTTGTGGAAGAACAAGTCATTCCCGAACCAGTTGTTGCACCTGAAGCTGCTCCCATTGAACCGCCTTCGCCAGTGCCAGAAGTGAGTTTTGAAGCGCCTTCTCAACCAGCCCCCATTCCAGAACCCGCCACGGCTGATGTTGGGTTTGATAAAAGTGCCTTATTTGAAGCTTTACAAACACTTGGAACAGAGCCCGAAACCGCTCAACCAGCATCTACGGAAAGTGGTGTTGAAATAGATACCACGGCACTCATTGATGCATTGAAACCAAAAACTGCAGGAATTCCTGCTCCCGTTGAAGCGGCACCACCAGTTTCGCAACCACGTCCAACGCCTCAACATGATGATGACGAGCTCTTTAAAATTTCGGATAAGGAAGCAGTCTTAGAAGCATTGAAAGTTTTGGGTTGGGAGGAACCAAACGAATAAATTCACTTATAATTTTATTTCTTGAACAAACAATCCAGATGATTCCATGAGTAACTCCAATCAAGCCAGACGATGTCCAAATTGCAATTTCAGTAATTTTCCAGCAAGTTCGAAATTCTGCCCAAAGTGTGGTCTTAAACTTAGCACTTCAGCCAGAGCAAGGAGGAAACACTCCAGAACTTGTGAATGCGGAGTGGTCTTTGAAACAATTAAATTATCATGGTGTCCTTTTTGTGGAAAACCACTGCAAAAAATATTGTTTTAAAGAATATTTCTTAGAATTACGTCAATAAAAAGAAAATTGCAATAAAAAATTCATATTTGGATGGCATCTGCCTTTTCTTGACACACTCGTGCCTTTTCTTCATTTCCACCTTTTTTATACCATTCAACGGCTCCGAGCAGGAGTCGTTTGGCTTTTTTTGGTTCCTTGCTTTTTAGATGGTGTTCTGCAAGTTCTTCGTAATATGCACCTTTTTTATTGGCAAATTCAAAAAGTTGATGTCCCATATCCATTCCACTCAATTCATTTCTTATAAGACTTCTTCCAAATCAGAAATTTATATTTTTTTGCTTTATTTCCACAAGTATTTTATTTTGAACGAAGCAATTTGAGTTGAATCCTCCATTTCGGGTGTTTTCAATAATTCGATGGCGAGTATGCGACCTTCGTTGATGATGAGTCTTGGCAGGTATCCCTTGGCAAGAAATTCACCTTCGGGCAATGATTCCATTAATTCGAATGCATGTGAGACTTGTTCCTGCCCCAGAAATGTCTTTTTCTGTTCGATTTGGCTGAATACATACGGTCCAATACAAATCATTTCCCGCTTATAACCGCCAGGAGGTAAATCGTAACTTTGAACCCGAGTAAGTATCTTTTTAACGCTTTCTTCTACATTCAAAGTCTGAATTTGTTGATCGATTTCCGATGATTTCGCTGGAGCAGGGGCAGGGGTTCGTGCCGGTGCAGGAGCGGGTGCTGGTTCAGGGACCGTAAAGGTAGGCGGCGAAGGTGGCAATTGTTGCGCGGGTTGTGGAGGTGGTACCGGTTGTGACGCAGGAGGCGTGCCGCCCGGAACGAATTCTTGAATATCAGCGGCGGGTTCTGGTGCGATGGGGACAGGACCCCCAATAATTGTTATAAAATCTTGAGGTTCAGACCCATGGTCAATCGATTCAACCTTATAGACCAATCCTCGCTCTCCTCGCAAATCTTGAGATTTTCGTGCCGCAATGAATTTCTTGCGCACGCTAGCTTGAGTTCCTTTCCAAAGCCAAATTTTCTTTAGCCTATCGGAAACAATAAGAACAACTTTTTTTGAATCTAACATGTCTTTTATTTGACCAGAAATGGGAACTTCTTCATATTCTCCATCGTCTTTTATGCTATAATAAGTAAGATCTTCCATCTATCTCACCGTGTTTAAATTCTCACCATCTATTTAAAACCTGTTTTTCAAGGCTTTTGTTAAAATTGTTTTTCTTTGTTTGAAATTTTGATTCTTCATCAAAAATTTTCCTAAATAAAGTACATTCGTTATTGATTATATGACTAAAATCTCTTGCTTGAATGATAAGAATTCTCTTCGTTTATATTTGAAAAACAACTATAAGAGATTTCCGACAAATTTTCATGGAGATTATTATTATAATACGATGTTGATAAGTCGTTCTAACCAAATCGTCGTTGCATGATTTCTGGAATGAGATCAATGAGATCGGTTGCCAACAGGTGAGGTCCTCCGAGTTTTTCAATGGCTAAGTCTCCGGCTAAACCATTGATAAATGCTCCACAACATGCCGCCCTAAACGGATCAATATTTTGTGCAAGAAGTCCCACGCAAATTCCTGTTAGAACATCTCCGGTTCCTCCGACAGTCATTGCAGGGTTGCCGGTAATGTTAATCTTCATTCGCTCTCCATTTGAAATGATATCTTCAGAACCTTTTAGTAACAAGGTTATTTGGTTATTTCTTGCAAATTCAGAGACATCTTTTACTTTTTCAAGCAAGGATGAATTAACTTTTATTTTTTTATCAGAAATGATCCCGTATTCTCCTAAATGTGGAGTCAAGATCCCCCGTGACCCTTTTACCAGGTCAAGATTGCCTTTAATTGCTTTCAGTCCGTCAGCATCTAAAACAAAAGGCAATTCTTTGCTTGAAATCATTCCCAAAAGCTCAAGGATTCCTTGCTTGATCTTTTCGGCGGGTCCCAGTCCGGGTCCGATAGCAACGACCGTTGCCCACTTGAGAAGGTCTTTAACAACATCCACTCCACTTTCGTTAAAATAATCAGAATTATATTCTCTAATGATTAAATCAGCGGATAAAGAGCGGAGACTGGGTGCGATTTTCGATGGCACGAGTAATTGGACCAGATCAGCCCCAGTACGATAAGCTGCTAATGCAACCAACGCAGGAGCTCCTGAATAGATGGCACTTCCACCTATGACTAGAACCTTCCCGAAATCACCTTTATGGCTCGTTGGCGGTCTGGCCAATTTCATTGCATTCAAATCTCCACGTCCAACGAATAGTTCCGCTTCTGGCGGAATTCCAATGCTTGAGATAATTAATTTACCCGTGATTTTTTCGGATGTTAGACCCACTTTATTCTTGTGAAACGTGATCGTCAAGTTTGGGATAATTGCCTTGTCTGGAACCATCCCTGTCAAGGGATCTACACCGGATGGAACATCAATTGAAATCTTGAATGCTGAAGAACCATTGATCAAGTTAATTGCGGACGAAATGGGTTCTCGGATTTTTCCTTTTATGCCGGTTCCCAATAAACCGTCTATAATGATATCAGGCGTTTTCTGTATTGCATCTTTGAGTGACAACAGCTTTGCAACTTCTCGGATCTCTTGAAGCACGATTGAGCATTGCATGTTTTTAAGAATATCCCAATTTTTCTTAGCGATTTCTGTTCTCATGTCTCTAGCATTTCCCAATAAAAACACGGTGATCAATGCGTTTTCACTTGCCAAATGTCTTGCGACAACAAATGAATCTCCTCCGTTATTACCCGTTCCTGCAAATATAAATACTTTTTTACCGTGTAATGAACCCAGTTCTTGTTTTAAAGCATTCACAACAGCCCTTCCCGCGTTTTCCATTAATAGAAGAGTGGGCACCCCTAACCATTCCGAATTTTGATCGATGATTCCCATCTCGACAGGAGTGATTTCTGCAGGAATGAGATCTTTGATCTCATCCAGTTCAATTGACTTTCTCATTTAAATCCCTCAAGGATGAATCTCAATAAATTGATGACATGTTCAACATGCAAATAAAAACATGATCTTAAAATTTATTTCGTTGATCTAAATTAATTTATGATGTAAAATTTTAGAAAATTAGATTAAAATCTCTTTTTCTTTCTTGATTTCTTTCTTTTTGATTCCTTTTTCTTTTCATCAGCGGTTTCCTCAGTTCGTGTTCCTACCGTTTGGACTTTCTTCTTGTCTCTTTCTTCCAGTTTGTGGAATTTTTCTAATAGAACGAAACAGACGATCATGATGATGATCATGGGAACGACATACCATAGAATGAAGTTTTCAATTGAAATGATGGGTTGGAACGTGTACCATTGATTGAAGTAGCTTTCTCCGTCCATTTTGACTTCGATATTTAGTTCTTGACTTATCAAATGGCTATTAAAAGAAGATATGAAGATTTCAATGTTTATTGTTTTCGTTTCGAGTGCTTCGATATAATGCCTTTCGTGAATGGGTGCTCCAAAGACGGCTCCCGCCATGTATACCGTGATGTAGACGTCAACATAGACGGCTTCTGTCTTTTGATTTGTTATTTGAATTGTAATCATACTATTTTGATTTTGGAAAGGAGTTTCTGGAACGCAAATTTTATCGATGACCAAGTTGCTTTGAATCGTAAAGGAGAATTCATAAGAGATCGTGTAATTGACCCAAGAAATCTCGATTGTTCCCGTGTATGTTCCAAAAGCAACATTTTCAAGCACGTTTAAAGCAACGAAGTAATAATCTTTACTGTTCAATGATAATATATAGTTATCTTGTTGATATTCTAGGGCGGGTGAATATAGGCTCACGGTAAAATTCAAATCAACGAGTAAGCGCAAGTTTTGCACTTCAATTATGGCATAACGCGTGTCATCTTCCGCTATTTTTGGAGGAGCACCAATTTGAGTGGTCTGAATTGCTTGGAATACGGTGATGTCAATTGAACTTTCGTCAGGAAACGCTTCGTTAACTGTAACACCATCAAAAACCAGGTCCACGTAAATAGGATAAGTTGAAGGAGTTGTTCGTTCGTCCACCTTGATGTAATAAAGGATGGAATGCGTTCCGACATCTAATGAATAATTAAGAGTTTGGTTCGTGATAAAGACATCACCATAGATCTTAATGTCAATATTGGATGTTCCCTTCCGGTTATTGCGTAGCGTGAGATTTAATTGAAGTAGATCACCCTGCGCAACTTGATCGGCGGTCAGGCTTGCAAACTTATAGATATTTATTCCATAGTCAACCCATAATGAGATATTCTGTTGTGTCGTTGCAAAGAATTCATTTGCTTTTGTATCGGACCTACATCTAAATGCAGTGATTCGAACGATATATTGACCAATGTATTGACCCGTTTTCGGAGTGGGTCCAAACGTGATCGTCGCTATGCCGTCAGCATTCGTCATTACTGAACGGTTCAAGTACAATCCTTGATCATTTGGCAACCAGACTTCAAAGTTTACGTGAGCATTAGAAATAGAAGTGGTTGGAGTTCCAAATGAAGATGCCTTATCACCATATGTTACATTTATTTGGAATCTATCAGTTCCTAAGATATAACCGACAAAGATATTTGCACCCGGAGATGTAGCGGGACGATTGTTCTTTAACCCGAGTGGTGAAGTTTGTCCCTGTAAGGAGATATATTGGACAGTTGTAAGCATGCGATGGACGTAATATGCTTTCCAAAAAATGGGAACTGATTCATTAAATCCTGCCACTTTAATATAGACGTGTTCGACATTTGATATATTTATGAAGCCAAAAATGTGAAGAGAACCATTTGAATCAAACGTTGCATTGTATTCATCAATAAAAGCCGGCCACATTGATCCTTCCGTCCAACCTTCTACTGTTGCTGTCAAGTTGAAAGTTGCCCCAATCGAAGTTTGATTGGAGAAATAAATGGAAGATGTTGAATTAATGAGTTCTCCGTGCGCAGGACTCGTTGCAGACGTGAAAGTAGTAGTATCCATTAACCATGGTGAAGAAGACCCGGTCCAAAAGGAATCATTTGCAATTTTAAATGCAGAAAATAGAAGCAACGCCATTAAAGAATTTTCATTTGTATATATATCCCCATAGAAGAAATTATTCGGATCGATTTTCTCCCTATATCCAACATATTTAACTATATCATTTGTTTCGTACAAGTTGAGAGCGTAAGAATTCAAGAAATTAATCGTTTTTTCACCTTGAATATAATGAGTATAATTCTGCGTGTTCTTAAAGAGGTTTAATGAAGAAAAAGCCATCCAAGCGTTGGATTCAAGGAACCGGTTTGTTTGATTTCCGAATTCCGGTAAACTCCAATTCGCCAGAACCTCGGGATAGTAACCCAGAATTGTTTCATTCCAAAAATGTTCAGTGATGAGGTCATGGATCTGAATTGAGAAATTCAGATAACTTTGATTATTTGTCACTTCATATAATCGTGTCAACGCATTTGATGCTAATGCATTTGAAAGGAGGCCTTTATTACTTAGGCTTACATTCCATGTATCTCCAGGCGTAGCAATGGTAGCATTAGAATAATATAGTCCATAATGTGAGGCGTTTACGTCCCACATCGAAGAATTGATTTTGTCAAGCGTTGCAATTGCCATTTCAAGTGCATTATTTCTCACGTTGGCAACGATTCCTGAAGTTTGATTTATTTCGATTGCAGCTAGAATGGCAAGGAAATTATCGCCAACATTTCTGCTCATGTTGCTGTTCGTGTCATTATTTGAAGTGAAGCCTTCATTCACGTCATCCCAGAAGGTGTAGTTCAAATAAATCCATGTATCGTTCGCAAGGTTCAAGTATTCGACATCATTAGTGGCGTTGTATAATTCAAGTAACGTGATGACGGCAAGAGCGTTGTCTGCTACTCTTGTTTCATTGGAGAGAAAGCCTACAGAATCAGTACCGCTCAACAAGCCAGTTACGTTTCTCCCACCTACAAGTACTATATTTGTTCGCCAAGAATTATTTACGTAGGCATAAATCTTTTCAATATATTGATCGTAAGTGTCGTTCAAGTACCAATTAAAATCCTTCAGGATGACTCCTAACGTTTCATTCATCTCTATTAACGCTCGAATGAGGAAAAGGTTATCTTCAGTATAGAGATCATTCTCGTAAAATGAATGGTTAAAAACAGCACGTGAACCAAGATCATAAAGTGACTGTGAGAATAATTTTTTTATGGTTTCATATGCGATCTCTTGGTAAATGGGAATTGTTCTATTTATCGTGAATGTTTCATACCCTGCTGCATATGTTCCCGTTTGCTCTAACGCAAGGAAAGAAATCGTAAATTCTTCTAATAGAGTGGAAACGTTTATAATTGCCCTGTAAGTATTACCACTGACCAACGTGAAGTTGGCGGGTTTATAAAAATCTTGATGGGAGGCGATAACAGCAAATAATCGGGCTCCGGTAATTTGGGTTCCTGTTTGATCGTTTACTTGAATTGTGATATTCAATTGATTTGGATGAGTGCCAGGAGTGATCGCGTTCACGGTAAAATTATATAAGTCGAGCGGACGGTCTAAATTCTGACGAATTTCATACATGTAGACATCAAACAAGGATAGAAAGACAGAAGACTTCATGTCATAACTTTGTGTTACGTCTTGCGTGCTTCCAAATCGTGAAGCATTATTCAAATTAAGACCAATTTCACCTTGAAGGTAAGTATCTACAAACAAGGAAATTTGTTCGCAATACTCGTAAATCGAACTGTTTCCATAATAATTATAATATTCGGCTAATGCGATTCCTGCTAAACAATTCTCTAATAAGTATTTATCACGTGCAGCATATTCGTAAGAATCATTACACGACCCATAGAAACCAAAAAATTCACTATCCCATAAATAATTCAGGAGAAAATCTACGGTGTTATTTAACCAAGTCTTATATGCGGTAGCCGTCGTGTTTGTTTCCAAGTATTTTATTATTGTTTGAATCATGAGCGCATGAATTGACGTGTTAAATGCTCCAACATCATTTGTTTTTCCATTCCACGTCCCTGTGGAACTGTTAAAACTGCTGTAAAATCCCGTATTCCATAAATCATTAATCGTTTTATTAATGGTAAGATTCGCCATATAATAGGCACGATTTCGAGTTAGATTTTCGAATTGAGTGGTTTGGTAGACTCTTAGATTTGCCATGACAGCCCAAGCGTTATCATACAGGCTTTTCCAATCTTGATATGTAGAACCATTTGTAGTGAGAAATCCTGAAGAATTATAATCCCAAAATGTTTCATTCATGTAATTCCAAGTTGAATTGGCAGCTTCAAGATAAGAATTATCGCCTGTCAATTCAAATAGGTTGAGTAAAGAAATAATGGCAATTGCATTATCAGCACATTTGGTTTCATTAATAGGTCCTGAATCGATCGTTCCATTTCGAATGAATCCATTACCCGATTGGGAAGATTGCCAATAATTAGTTAAAAGGTAACTCATTGTAGAGTTAATGTAAGAATTAAACAATACTTGGTCAAATTGATAATATCCGGAACTTATACTAGATGAACCCCAGTCTATCGCCAGATTCAAACCAGAAGCATTAAAGAATTTGATCATTGCTTGAATTGCCAGCAAGTTTTCTTCAGTAATTACATTCTGTGTATCGTTCCGTGTTGGGTGGTAAATGTCTTGACTACTACTCCTGAATTCATAATTGATCAGATTTAAAAGTCCAAATGCACTTGAAACATATCTGGGAAGAAGGCGCTGTAGCGTGTAGGTATTCCAAATTGCCGAATAACTTTCGTTTAGGAGCAAAGGAACGATATAAAACTTACCAAAATAATCAGAAATGTTAAGAGATCCATTATAAATGTTTGAAGACCCTAAAGAGGTCATTTGAATACTTTTCCCTAACCCATAGAAATCATAAGTTGCTGAGGGAAATGAAGATTTATAGTTCCGTTCAAACCCATTAAGCATGATGCTGACATCAAGTTGAGATAAGTTATTACCATCAACATCAATGACTGTTATGTTGACGGGTGTAAATTTGCCCCCATAATCAAGGCTAGTTGTATCAAACTCAATACTGAATATTGGAGGAATGCCAAGATCATTTCGGACTTCGTCCAACAAGCAGGTGGCCATAACTCCGCGTTGTTGGGTGGCAAGAAACTTCCAATTTTCGTAACTTCTTTGCACGGACCCATTTTGTTCTACGACGAAAAAATATCCACCATATTCATGATCCCAAACAAATGTATTGATGAATGCCATCGTTTTTTCTGCTAACTGATAGTAAGTGTAGTTAGATGATGTATTATATAGTTGAATCAAGGTCATGATTGTTTGAAACTGTTCTCCCGATTGTTTCCTTGTTTCAGTTACGGTTCCATTAACATTTGTATTGTCATAGATTCCGCCAAGTATCGTGTCAACGAGATGCGATGAAAAAAACTGAAAGGTTTCGTTTATTTTTTGGTCAAAATTGGAGAAATTAGCATGAGATGGGAAAATTTCATTAAAACGAGATAGAGCACTCATGAAGTATAAATTAGTGCTTGAATCTTTCGCACCAGAAGTCTCATTGTCAGGGATCCAATCTGCAGTGGCATTTGCAAAAATACCATAATTTACTGAATCCCACATTTTTTCAATTATGAGATTAAAAGTATAGTTTGCCATGTAGGTTGCATTAGACTTGAGATGCGGATAATTCAGGTCGAGATACGAAGATGTTAAATTTGCTATTTCAAGATTGGCAAGTATTGCCATCAAATTTGAATAGGTTTGTTTCGTCGTATCTGTCAGGTTATCAGAAATGAGATATCCACCATTTGTGGAATCCCATACTGTTTGGTTCAGAAAATACCATGTATGGTTTAATGTATCCAGATAATCGGTATTATTTGTATATTTATATAACTCAATCATGCAAAGCATTGCCAAGGCATTATCTTCTGTTTGACTATTTCCATATGCTTGTCCCGAGAGAGTCCCGATCCGATAAGAGAAGATGCTATTTGTGATGTTAAGAACAGAACTGTTTACTTCTTCAAAAAGTGGGACAGCATAATCGTATACGTATTTTGATAAGTTCGTCCGTTTATATAGTTCGACCAAGGACAATATGCTCACAAGGCTTGATTCAGTTTCCAAGGTTGTAGAGATCGTTGAGAAATCTCTAAAAGAATACGGAATGAAATAGGTATTCGCCCATTGTTTCGCGATCAATAAAGATTCTGTTGTATTTGCCCGTGTTAGATAGGGATTTTTGAATCGAATTGATAACAACGCAAGAATTGAAAGGGCATTTCCCTCTGTTGTTTTTTCAAAATCGGACTCGGATTTATTAAAAGCATTGTTGGTAATATCAAAGAAGATATTTTTAATCGATGATGATAGATTATTTGCTAATATATAAACAGAAAGGTTGTTTTCACGTTCAAATATTTTAAAAATTGCCATGAGAACCCAAGAATTTGCATCCAGCTCTTTCGTATTCGTGGTATCCGACCAATTATATCCTCCATTTATTGGGTCTTGAAGCAATAAAATTTGATCGAGCAAAGAACATGCAATGTTTTCTAGCGACTGGTTAGCAATTATTCCAGAATAATCGAGCAGGCACGTGATGGCTAATGCATTAACAATAGTTTCATTATTCCATTGTATTTCTCCCCATGTTCGATTTGCACGAGAGATGAAACCCACAGACGTGTTCCAATACGAAAGATACTTGTCAAGAAGTGCATCAATCCTGTCCGATGCGTTCACCCTAAATTCATAATCAAAGTCTTCAGTGTCACATACTTTAATACTTGCAAGTAAACCCAATAAATTGTCATATGTAACTTTTGACCCATTAACGGCAGCAGTTACATTACTCTGAAAGTAACCTTCATATTCAGCATCCCAAAGATACTTGAAGATGTAATCGTGTGTTTCCCTTGCAATCTCCAAGATCGTTTCATTTTTTGTAATTTCATAGAGCTCACATAAAGCAATGATAGCCAAAGCATTACTCGAAATGTTCAGCGTTTTATCATTTATCGTCAAGTTGTCATAAACGCCATAAACAAATGCATGATTGCCAGTATCGGGATCTTCCACGTATAAATTAGAAATCATGAAATCGACGGTATTATTCGCCTTGGTAATATAATTAGTCATAGAGGTGTCTGCTTCATATAACCTGATTAAAGCAAGAATTGCCAATGCATTGCTTGACGTTAGCTTTAACGTGGAATTACTAGATCCCGTTAAATTAACAAATTCTTCAAATCCATTATCAGTTTGGTTTAATAGATTCTGAAGAAGAAAAGTCATCGAATCGTTTGCCATTTTTTTTAGATCGTTTTTATGATAGTAAAAAGGATTAGAGGCAATTTGTTGGTTCGATTGATCTTCAACATCTCCGGGTTCACCTGCTTGAGTGTCACCGGATGAACTTGAGATGGGAGTTGAATTATTATCTAATGGGGTTAGACCTTCATCGGGTAATGTGTCAGAAAGGTTAGAAACAGGTCTCATAAAACCATTTTGAACGAACATTGGTGTCAGGGAAATTGCCCAGCTACATAATAAAATAAATACGATAGTAAATGCTATTTTTTTTCTGCCGTGCATATATCACTTGCAACTCCATGACTTTCTCCAATGATGTAAGATTAAGCAAGTATTATTTTTTTAATATCGTTTTCAAGAGCCAATTGAACGTGAAACGTGTTTCACGAATGGATTTTCAAATTTAGTTTTAAATTTCACCATCAAAAACGTTTAAAATATTTTTAAATTTTTTTTTTAAACTTTAGGTACATATATTTTCGTGAGTAATTCGTGATTGAACCAACATTCAACGTATTAGAACAAAAAATCCCTCCTTATTTTATTCTATTGGTTCGTTTCTTTTTCACCATTGCTTGCCCTTGGAGAAAAACCTAGCATGTCCATTATCCTCAAGGCAAAGATTTTTGCGCCTGTTTTCAACCGGTCCATTGAAATCCGTTCATTCGAACAATGCATGGTTGGTTCGTTTAAGCCGCGTTGACCTTGTTTTGCAAAAATCAATTAAGAATTTGGCAACCAAGATCTCGTTTCTGGATGGATTCACCGTTTTGGCTTTAACCAAGCCCGATAATAAATTAAATAGAACTTATTCGGAGAGTTTAGAATCTATCTCCTTTAAAATTTTCTTCTTAGCTTCCATCATCACGAATCAATCCTGCAAGAAGGAAATAAATTTAAATTCATTAAAAAATAACATTTAATTACTCAATTAAGCACTTAACCTTGATTATTGCTCATGAAGGTCTAAGGGCGTGGTCCTTACATTAGTTTTGGTGATTTAAGATGCCTATGGGTATTGCACTTTTTGGATGGACGAATAAGGAAGGATTTTTCTTAATTGATTGCTACCCTGAAAGCATGAAGGCATATTTAGATGAAGAAACGGTCATGCGAATTGGCTCTCTTCATCGGATGAGAAATCTCGATCCGAATTTTATTACCATTAATTTCCCTAACTATAAAATAGCCAGTTTTTTTTCAGGAATGAAAACTTCAAAATTTATAATTTCTCCGAATTTTACAATCGTTCTTCTTTTAGAATTAGCTGAGAACCCTTACAAGTACAGCATGATCTTGCCTACTGCATCGAAAGAAATCCTTCAATCTCTAAGCGGTGATAAACAGCGCTTTGACACGAGGATTGCCCGAATACCTGATGTCTTGGCTGCAATTGGAACAGGATTTAAACCGTTACTTCCCAAGGTCTTTAATGACATCATGAATGACCAAATAAAAGTAGATGCGCTTTCTATTGAAGAATTGCTGAAACAAGAGGGTTACTCAGTCCAAGAACTATCCGAAACCGAGAAAAAAATACAAGAATTACAAGACCAACTCAAGGAAAAAGATGGCGTTATTGAAATGTTGCAAAAGATGCTCACGCAAAAAGCGGAAGAATCGGGCGGAGGAGATTTTGGACCATCAATCAAGGATTACACGAATACGATAGAGCTACTTCAACGTCAATTATCGCAAGAAAAGCGCGCAAGGTTAAATGCAGTTGAACAGGTTCAGCAATTAGAAGCTAAACTAGATAGATTTCCCCTTCTTGAGAATAAGATAAAAGAAGTCCAAGAAATCATTCAGCAAAAAGATCAAGAGATCGTTCGGCTAAACGAACAGATCAAGACTTTGGAAGAAGAGATTCAAAATGTTAGGCTTCACGGCGTTTCTTCATCTGAAGTTCCAATTCGAGACACGCCCGGAAGGAGTCGTTTCATTCCTCTATAATCCATCTTCGGTCTCGGAAAAAAAAAAATTTGGTTGCATAAATGAAAGAAGTTCCATTAGAGCAGTTGGCGACGTGGTATGCAGATGCTAATAAGAAGAAACTCGGGTCATTTAAGAAAGAAGCAGTTAAACGTGTTTCTAAAGTGGAAAAACTTCTTGATGAGACCACGAAGCTTTGCATAATGCTAAAAAATAGAATCCCTAACGCTGAAGACGTATCTTCAAAATCAGCTTTGAAATTAGCTGAGAAAATCATTCGCCGCATTGAACAATTAGACCTCCCTGATAGAGAAAACATAAATTATAAGGATTTAACAGATTTCAAATTAGCGATTGAACGATTTTTACGGGATGTTTTCGATTCGAGCAGGAGACTTGTAAAAAAACTGGATCGCTCATATTATCAAGACTTGCGTGAAATAAATTATCTCCTTACGGAAATTAATCAACTTCAATTAAAGATCAAGAACATAGTTGAAAAAAAATATCTCGGTATAAGAGTTATTGAGTCCACGCTCTCGCGAATAGAAAGATTAGAATCTCTCATAGAGCAAATTCTTGACAATAAAAAAGAACAAAGAGAAA
The DNA here is from genome assembly GCA_029838215.1 of Candidatus Helarchaeota archaeon. Taxonomy (GTDB): domain Archaea; phylum Asgardarchaeota; class Lokiarchaeia; order Helarchaeales; family RDOG01; genus JALGVI01. Next base: position 34,526 of record JALGVI010000043.1, read on the forward strand.
TTCAAGCAAGGATCGAAAGTGCAGAAAAAAAGTTAAATAGTCTGCAGGAAGAATACAGTATTTTGAAGAAAGATCCTGCCATTGTAAAGATAGAAGAGAAAGAAAAATTGATAACTTCTTTAAAGTCAGAAGTTGTCTCCAAATTAGGGGCTTTCCGTAAGGGTTTCAAAAAACTACATCGACTTGCAAGCAATGGTTCCTTTTCACTTTCTGCAGGTGCGTATAAAAATTTAGTCGAATATTCAGAACGACCATTTGAGACGTTTATCTCTGAAGACGAAAATTTTCCAAAACTCCGCTCGGTGCTGGCAAATCTTAATGATGCATTAAAGTCTAAGAAATTAAAATTGAAAGAGAAAAGGATACAACGCAAGATCGATGAAATTCTCTCCAGCAAGAAGATTTTCGAAGTTCCTAAACGTCTAAAAGAAACAGAAGAGAGCTTGAAGGAACTAGAACTAAAACTTGAAGAAAGAGGAATAGCAACAAAATTAAAGCAATCGAAGAAATCTGTCGAAGAACAAATGTTACAGGTAAGTAATGCAAAATTAGAGTTACGCAAGATAGAAGAAGAACAAGAGCGGTTACAAAATAGAATCGTGGAATTAAAATCGAAAATTGAAAAAGATATTAAAGATACAGCCAATCAGATAGTAACGATTAATTTTTCTAAAAATTAACGGCACTTTCCGTTGGTGGTTTTACGGATACGACTTTAAACCAAAGATTGAAAAATATACAAGATCAATTAAAGAACATTTTTGAGGCTTTAGACATTGATTATTCCAATAAAATTACCAGTACAAGATTACCTGATGATTTGGAAAGAGTTTTACCATCCGTCCTTGCAAGACTCAGAGAGGTAAGCAACGAGTCAAAATTGATAAAAAAATCAGGAATGATAAGAGACTTTGAACTACAAAAATTGATAAATTCTCTCATTTTGATCGGTCAATTATTGCTCAAAGATTTTCGCAAGTATTACAAGCAGTTATTTTATTTCATAAAAATATACTGGTATATAGAATCCATTTTTATTCGACATAAAATGATGTCAAATCCCTTGTACTCTGCAAACATCGCAAATTATAATTGGATAATTGATGAGGAAATTCTGAAACTCCTTGAATTAATCCATTCGAAAGGAAAAGTTTCCATTTTTGATGAGAAATACAAGTATCTCACATCAAGCAAGAAAGAGATGCTCGAGAATCTTTCATTGATCGTGATAGACGATGACGAAATTAGTCTAACAGATTTAAGCAAAGCAATTCTCGAATCGTATCGGGTATTGGACTTTTATTATTATTTTTCAGGAGATTTCATCGAGGATATTTTATCTGCGTAATCTTTCAGCACGTTTTTATTGTGTGGACACGATCGCACGGAGCATTTGTTTTCTTTCAAATATATGTTCTTGCAGCAATCATCGCAAATGACATCACGATTGGATTTTCGCACTTCACATAAGTGAATATTCATTTTCTCTTTGCCGCAACAAAAACAAATCATGCCTTTTCCCATGAAATCTCTCCTGCCTTTTTTAGCATTCTTTATCGAAGCATGCTTTAGAATTGGTCAACAGATTATTTTGAAATTTTGGTGCTCTTTGATGAATAAATTTTTCATCTCTTTTAAGTATTTGAGCCATATCACGATGGATTTTTTCACGAAGCCTTAAAACTCAGATTTCAGAAAAAAATAATAAAAGAGAAAAATTCTTTTGAATATCTGACTCATATTTGATCTCTTGTAAGGCAAAAAATGAATAAAAATTCAGGCTTATTGAGGTAAAAATAGTGCAAAGAATGGTATACCCGTTTACAGCAATTGTAGCACAGGATAAGATGAAATTAGCACTTGTTCTTAACGTGATTAATCCTTTAATTGGCGGTGTTCTCATTCGTGGAGAACGTGGAACAGGTAAATCAACAGCCGTGCGAGCTCTTGCGGAATTATTGCCCGAAATTCAAGTTGTTGAGGGTTGTAAGTTCAATTGCGATCCATGTGGCCCGATCGAGAAAATGTGTTCGATTTGCCAAGAGAAAGTCCAAAACAATGAAATTTGTGGCATTCCCAAAAAAATGACCGTTGTTGAAATTCCGCTTTCTGCCACTGAAGACAAGGTTGTTGGATCGCTTGACATTGAAAAGGCGATCCGAGATGGACTGAAAGCGTTGGAACCCGGATTGTTGGCTGCTGCGAATCGAAATATTCTATACGTTGATGAGATCAATCTCTTGAGCGATCACATTATTGATGATTTATTGGATTGTGCGGCGTTCGGAATAAACCTCATTGAGAGAGAAGGCATTTCCTTATCGCATCCATCAAAATTCATCCTTGTGGGAAGTTGCAATCCTGAAGAAGGTGAATTACGACCCCAAATCTTGGATAGGCTTGGACTTTGTATAGATATTTCTTGCTTGAATGATTTTAATCAACGCCTTCAGATTCTTAGACGCGTGGAGGAATTTGATCAGGACCCCGAAGGATTCATCAGCAAGTTCGACGAAAAGGAACAAAGCTTGCAGAAAAAGATTTTGAATGCTTTGAAAATAATGAATGAAGGCGTCAAGCTTTCGGTTTACTTGATGACTGTTGTCATTCAGATGTGCATTCTCTTGAAAGTTCCCACTCATCGTGGTGAAATTACCATTAATAGGTGTGCAAAGGCTCTTGCGGCTTTCGATGGCAGAAAAGAAGTCAATAAGGCAGACATTTTGACTGCAGCTCAACTTGCGTTGGCACACCGAATTGCTCAGCAAGGACTTTCACAAGAGGACGTGGAAAAGCTCATCTCTGATGCCTTCAAAAAGGCACTTGCAATGGCTAAAGAGAAAATGGAACAAGAAGAAGATGGTTCAAAAGACTCTTTAGATGGGAACGAAGAAGACGGCGAAAAAAAAAAACTAGATGACCAACAGGGTTCACAAGAAGAACAAGCACAGCAACAGGGTAACGAACAGACTCAAGCTGGTGCAGACGATTTCGAAATCAACTGGCAAGATGCCCCAAGTTTTGATGATGCTCCCGAAGGCGACCAAGAGGTGAATTCAGATCTCGTGCAGGGAACGGAACCCGGTCACGACGGCTATCCCTTCCAAAAAGAGGATTATCAACCAAAACTCGATAAGTCAGACAATTTAGCGGATTATATCAGATATCCAGACATCGTCAAAGTCTTAGATTTTGGACAAAAGCGCTTTTCCAAAGCTGATCGTGGACCATTACTAGGAAAAAGATTGCGGAAACAGGGTAACATCAATAAAGGGCGATACATTACCTATAAAATTCCGAAAGATAAATCAAAAAGCATTGCATTTGATGCGACTATCCGAGCAGCAGCACCATATCAAAGACAAAGGACGAATTCAGACTTGGCAATAAAGTTGCAGCTACAAGATGTCCGGGAGAAAGTTTTTGAATATCAAGCTCCACTTTCCATCGTGTTCGTGCTTGATGCATCAGGTTCAATGTTTCGAATGCTGAAGCAAATGAAGGATGTCATTCTGAATTTACACGAATCAGCGTATAAACATCGGGATCGTGTCGGTCTCGTGACGTTTCAAGGTTATGATGCAATCATTTTACAACAACCCACGGTAAACCTGAACCTCGTGTTAGATCGGCTCTCATTCGTTCAATCAGATTCATGGACGCCTCTTGCATCGGGTCTCATAAAAGGCATGGAAATCTTAAAACAAGAACAAAATCGCAATCCTGACATCATTCCCGTTTTAGTAGTTCTCACGGATGGAGGTGCAAACGTTCCTATAAGTTCAATCCCCCCTCCTCCTTTCCACAATTTCCAATATTACAAGATGCTTGAAGATGAAATCACGCAAATTGCAATCGAATTGAAGAACAATGATATCTACACGGTCGTGCTTTGGCCAGAAAATGCGGGAATGCGGGGTCCTCGTCACAAGCGGATCGCACTTTCCATTGCAGAACAATCTGAAGGTGTATTTTATCAAATTCGACAAGGTGCTAAACTCGCCGACATCTTCAGCAGGTCCGCCTTTAGTTCTTGGAGGACGAGAAGACCTAATCAAACACCCATTCGAGCAGGACATTTCCAGAAGTAAAACTTATAATTAAACAATCTTTAATAAGTGAGGAGGCTTGAAATGCCATTTCTTACCGATGAAGAAGGTAAAATGCTCCTGCGACTTGCTCGACGAGTAGTTGAGAAAGCCGTTCACGAGGGACGCCCCGTGAGTGTTAATGTCCCTGAGGATTTTACCGATAAATTAAAAACAGTAGAAGCAGGAGTTTTTGTAACTCTTAGAAAACATGAAGGTAGAGAGAAGCAACTTCGGGGTTGCATCGGACGCATAACTGGAGTCAAGCTCGCTCAAGCCACGATTGATTCTGCCATTGATTCTCCCCTTCACGATCCACGGTTTCCTACCGTTAGACCGGGTGAATTAAACAACATTACCGTTGAGATTTCCGTTCTCACGCCACCCGAACTCGTGAAAGTGGATGACGTGGAAGATTACCCCAAGAAAATAAAAGTTGGAAGGGATGGCTTGATCATTCAACAGGGACTCAGCCGCGGACTCCTTCTACCTCAAGTACCGGTTGAACAAGACCCACCGTGGACGGAAAAAGAATTTTTGGAGTGGACTTGTTGGAAAGCCCACTTACCGCGAAATGCATGGCGTGATCCCGCTACTGAAATATATCGGTTTGAAGCCGAAATTTTTGAAGAGCTCGAGCCCAATGGCGAGATAATTAGGAAAACCATCAACGATTAAACTCAACACTCATCTACCTTTTCTTAGAATAATTTTAGATCTCGATTTGTTTCTTTCGCAACTTTAAATGCTAATTGCGGAAGATCCTTGTAAATTTCCTCTCTTTCTTGTCGAATCAATTCAATGACATCAGAAGGACAGTTTACCACGCAGACTCCACAACCCATGCACTTTCCTTGGTCAATTTCAGGTCCACTTTCATTTAGAGTTATCGCATTAAAATTGCATTTTTCGACGCACGTTTCGCATTGAATGCAATCAGTGATGTTCTTCACGTTTGCAAGATAGTTTGCGGCAGCCACGGCTCGTGGGTTATCCCACTTCGTGATTCCGCCAAGCAAGTTGCAGCAACAAGCACAACAACTGCAAATGAGCGTGTGGTGACCATCTCTGAAGTTTTCGGTTGTATGGACCAAGCCAAGGTCTCGAAATTCTGAGACCAACTTCTTGGCTTCTTCCTTATCAATTTCCCGTGCCAGTCCGCGATCGATGAAATATCTCGCTCCTTGATTGAGTCCCAGGCAAGTCTCTAAAGGATGGTCGCATTTTCTATTTCCAAAAAATTCGTACCGCATCCTGCAAAGACAGTTCTGCAGGCTAATTGTCTGCGCACTTTCTATGATTTTAAGGACATCTTCATGTGCCAGAATTTGATGTGAAACGGTTACGGATTCACGAACAGGAATTACTCTTGAAAGAGGCGTGTCCGGAGAGCCCTCGAAATTTCGATACCATTCTTCATCAACCATGAACTTATAACTTAATGTAGCCAATTTTTTTGCTTTTTCTTCCGGATACTTAAAGTAACTCAAGGTTGGAACGTCAAAAAGCATGAATGGAGCATGAATTGCATATCTTCTTGTCTTTGAGCCGATCCGCATCACGCAATCATTCTTGAAAAGACGCTCTAGTATCTCGGTGGCTTCCTCTTCGGATTTTTTAATTTTTTTAGCAAATTTCCGTGCAGTCATCGTGCTGGGAAATACGTTCAACTCCGCCAGATATTTCACATCTTCAGGTGGGATGAGCACGCGTAAATATTCCATCCACGTGTCGCTAACGTTTCCTTGAGTTCCAATCTTGGACAATCCTTGAATGGAGGCATCTAGTTTCTTTGCTATTATCTCATAATATTTTTCATTTTCCATGAAATCACCTATTTTCTCATTCTTCCATTTCTTCGATTCCATATTTTTCCTTTAGAAATCTTTTATAATCGATCTTGAACATCGCCCAAACGATAACGATAGTGATGGCAAAGATCAAGCTCATTTCCACCCATGCAAATGGACCTGGTTCTGTTGAGCCGCCTCCAAATAGTGCTTCCAAAATCGGTCCTATAACGGGAATGAGTTCCCATGGGAAAAATACACCAACGGCACCAAGACAAGCCATCAATGCCATTAACGTGAGTTTTCCTAAAAACATAGAAATGACAGTTTTCGACATGCTAAATCCTGCCAATCCCAGAGGAATCGTGACCATATCATCATTTAAAGGAGTCGCACCAAAGATGTATAATAAGAACATCATCAAATATGGGCGTTTTTCAGCCAATAATTTAATATCTTCGATCTTTTCAATGTTTTTAGTTCGTAATGCTTCTCGGCTTCCGCGTCCAACTAAATATCCTACAATTTCACCGACGACACATCCTGCAGCGGCAACCAAGGCGGTCAACCACCAAAATGGCACGAAAGCAGCTGCAACGGGGATCAAGATGAACGAATACGGCGTGGGAAGGGGCAACAAATTTCCAATAACACACACGATAAAAACTATTAATAAAGCCATTCCCAAAGGCGTGGTTGCTTGGATCAACGTGCCCCAAAATGCAAGTGAAAAAAGATGTCCAATATTAATTCCCATTAGGTCAAATACAAGTAAAATAATGGATAAAATTAGAACTGCAGCGAGACCAATGATCAAAAACCAATCTACCTTCTCTATTTTCACCATTCAATTCAACTCGTGTAAGTTCTTTCACGTGAGTTTTAGAATTATTAATTATTTATGATGAGATTAAAATTATTTATATGAAGTTAAATTTCATTTTAGCTTTTGATGACAGTGTCATGTCGTGAAAAATAAATTATTCGTATGGTATTAAAGAAGTGAATCAACATGAAATCCATCCACCTATCCGTGCTTGAACCCAAGATCGTCAAGCTTCTGTCTGACGAATTGGTATTGCAGGTAGATGATGAGGCAACATTATTTGACATCATTGCTCAGGCAGATAAAATCCTTACTGAGAAAAATGACGGCGATTTTCCCATAACCAAGATAAAGTGCCTGTTACAGTTGTTTTGGAATCCGATCTCTGAGGAGTTCTATGGAGACATTGCCTTGGAATCTCGAGATGCAGAAAACAATTGGCTCAGGTTGCGAAAATTTCCTTACATGAAGATTCCTGATGGAAGTCGATTTGTTCTCGTGCCTGATGCTGGATGTTGATGAGACCCGTTTGAGGATAGAATATCTTACGATGAATTTCTCAAGGGTCTTGAGAAAAGGTTTGGACCGGAACATCCTATTGTCCTGCAATATAAGAAACTCGAATGAGTCCATCTTGTAAACCATGGGAAGATGGATGACGAGGGGGTTGCTCCCCATATTTTCTTAATTTTCTAAAAAACTTTTAAATGCAAGTTTGACTCATTAAATTCTATATTGAGTTCCAAAGGCAATTTCAAAAATGGTGCGTCATCATGGGAAAAATACGAATGATCTTATATGGATTTATCATATTTTTAATTTATTACTTGATTTATCAATTTTATCCTCGATATATCTTTGCATCACCGCTGGATTACGTAAACCAGTTAGATCTTTTTCTTCTGGGGCGAAATATTTTTTTCCTACCTTTCTTCATCTTGAGTTTATTTCTGTTTATAATGTTTCCTGTCGCTTGGGGTATTTATTTCCTTTCTTCTTTTGGTAAGATCAAGCTTCCAAAGGGTTCTGAAGACTTTTATCCTTCCATTTCAATCATCATTCCTGCTCTTAATGAAGAAGCTGTAATTGGAGATTCGCTCGAATCTTTATTGGAGACAAATTATCCAAAGGACAAATTAGAATTAATCATAGTAGCAAGTAATTCAACTGATAGGACAGTTGAGATTTGTGAAAAATATCAGGATAAAATACCCATGAAAATTCTCACTAAATCGCTTCCCATTAAGGGTAAGCCTGCTGCCTTAAATCATGCAATAACGGAAGCTTCTCACGACATTCTTGCATTCTATGATGCAGACCTTGAAATGGAACCAGATACTTTACATTTTCTCGTGCGACCATTGTTCAATGAGAACGTTCACGCCGCAGTTGGAAACATACGACCTTCAAACTGGAATGTCAATTGGATGACAAAGACCATCGCACTTGAATACACGAATCATTCAGGAGCTGGGATTTTCACGGAAATAAGAAATAAAATCGGTTTGAGTGCGTTGATCTTAGGTCGCAATTGGTGTATTAGAAAGGATTCCTTAAAAAAGGTCGGCGGGTTCGATGAGAATTGTTTGACTGAAGACTTAAACCTATCTTATCGACTCATGGCAGAAAGCATGAAAATTGCTTTTTCCCCTAAAGCAGTCATTTCAGAAAAAGTTCCCACGACATTCAAGTCTTTTAAGCAACAACGAGAGCGCTGGATTGGAGGATACGTTCAGAACGTGACTGAAGAAATGGAAGTTCCTAAAAAAGAGGTCATTCCAAACATGATAATGATAACGCAATTCCAGCCAATGGTGGATTTTTCCATATTTCTCTTGATTGCATCGTTAATTTTTCTTTTTATTTTCAATCAAGTCTTTTTATTCATGTGGTTCCTCATTCCATCACTTTGCATGACGGGCGTGATCTTAAATGGCATTCGAAAATACGGGCAAAAGAGGTTTGGCTTGATCCTGTATTATCCCACGGCAATTTTCTTGAATACTTTCATGCTTTCATTACAATTCAAGAGGAAAAAGACGACAGAATGGGAGAAAACCATTCTAGAATAATTTTTTTTCAATAAACACCTGCCACTTGTTCCGCGAACATCAAGGATTGCTGAATATGGTCATTTCCATTCTTGACTGTTTGCATGTGACCTGGACAAAGCCATTCCACGTCTAATTTCGCCAGTCTTTTAATTGAAGCTACGAGTTTTTGGATGCTTCCACCGGGCATGTCAGTCCTACCGATGCTTCCAAAACTAAACACGCAATCACCTGAGAAAAGAACTTTTCGCTCTGGGTCATAAAAACAAATATCAAAAGGAGTATGACCTGGTGTATGGATGACTTCCAATTTTAGATCATCGACTGCCGTGATCACGTCCCCATCTTTCAACAGAATCAATTTATTTCCAAAATTGGAATAGCGATTCTCCAGTTTTTCATAGACCAGCACTTCAGCATCAAATTCCTTCTGAAAACGGTCCAAGTTTCCAGAGTGATCGGGATGCGGATGAGTCAGTGCTATTTTTTCAATTTTCACGTCATATTTTTTCAAGTGCTCGATAATTCGATCGGCTCCGGCAGGATCATATCCCGTGTCAATGAGAATCTTCTTTCCGTACACGTAAATATTCGAGTTAAATCCGGGTAATTCAAAATGATACACTTCAGGAATTAAATAAGAAATAATGACCACCTATTTTCATCAAGTTTGTAATAATTGTACCTTAGCCGTAATGATCATGATGAAATCCATCTGCTCATAGAACGAGATCAAGTATGGGATGCCGTCTTCTTTTCGAACTATCCAACCACATGCAAAATTCTCGTCATCACTTGGAGATAATCTTGCGATGATATCACCCTTTAGATATCCTCCATACTTCTCTCTTGCATCTTCTTTGATATCGCGTGCAAAAAAATCTCCAGTATGGCGATATAGGTCCCAAAATTTTTGATCTTCTTCTAATTTCATCAATAATCAATCCTTTTTATTCACAACCGAATATTCTCATTCGATCTAAAATTTATTTGTATTGATCGAAGATTAATTCAGATGTCTATTTTCAAGTTTCGTGATAAATTAAGTATCTCGGTTATAAAAAAATTTAAATTCATCATAAGCAATGATAACAAAACTTGAATTAATCATGACGAGATGAAAAAAATGGGGTATCGTGTTCTCAATAATTGAGTATAGAAGACCTACTTTTTTACATATTAAATCTGATGTACCCCGACCGTCATTACTTATTCTACATGTAAAACGAGGTGAAATTCTTGACAGACCCTAATGCAACGAAGAAGATATTTATTTCTCCACACATTGGAAAAGTTTCAAAAAACCTGAATCTACCCGAATGCGTTCACATCTTCGACACGTCTCTTCGAGATGGGGAACAGTCACCGGGCATATCATACACGCTTGAGCAAAAAATCCAAATTGCTGAGCAATTAAACAAGTTGGGCGTGGATGTCATCGAAGCAGGAATGCCGATAGTTTCCCAAGGCGATTATGAAGCCTGCAAGGCAATCTCAAAGCTTGGACTTGAATCAGAAGTCATTGGCTTGGCACGAATTGAACGAGTTGACATTGACAAGGTAATAGAGTGTGACATGGAAGCCATTCACGTATTCATTGCTACTTCCGATCTACACTTGAAGGATAAGCTTAAGATGACTCGGGAACAGGTGCTAGAAGCCATCACGAAAGAAGTCGAATATGCCAAAGCACATTTTGGTGAAAAAATAGAGTTCTCGGCGGAAGATGCTACAAGAACGGATCTAGATTTCTTGATCGAGGCAAACCTTGCCGCAATTGAAGCAGGCGCGAAGCGCATTAACATACCCGATACGGTCGGGACAATTACTCCCCCTGGCTATGCGTATATCATCAAAGAAAATATCTCAAGATTCCCAAAGGATATCCGCGTGTCCTTGCATTGCCATAATGATTTTGGATTAGCCACGGCAAATACTCTTGCAGGAATAGAAGCCGGAGCGACACAAGCGGAAACCACGATCTTGGGATTGGGTGAACGGGCAGGAAATGCCTGTCTTGAAGAAGTTGTCATGTCGTTGCACGTATTGTATGGCGTGCGTACAAATATAAAGCATCAATATCTTTACGAAACTTCTAAATTGGTTGAGAGACTCTCCAGTTTCCCAATTCCAACAAATTTGCCATTGGTCGGTGAAAATGCCTTTCGTCATGAATCGGGAATTCATGCTCATGCAGTCATCATGAATCCGCGAACATATGAACCGTTTACGCCGGAAATGATTGGCATTCCTCGAACCGATAGGTTGGAAGACGTGGTAGAACAAGCGATATCTGTTGGGAAGCACACGGGTGGACATAGTCTTGGTGCAAAATTAAAATCTATGGGCTTCAGCGTATCTAAAACACAATTCAATGAGATTCGAAATCGCGTGAAGGAGATTGGAGACAAAGGAAAACAAGTTACGGACATGGATTTATACGAAATTGCAATTAACATGCTGGGTGAAGTGCCCGAGGAGCTTTCCACGTTGAAGCTCGAAGAGTTAACAGTGACATGTGGTAAAAATGTCACGCCAACTGCAACGGTTCGGCTAAAAATTAAAATAGACGATCATTGGGACGAAAGAGTTTCAGCTGCAATTGGAGTAGGGCCCGTGGATGCTGCCTGCAACGCGCTTGCTAAAGTCTGGGAAAAATTTGGCTTTGGAAAAATGACTCTCACGGAGTACCATTTGGACGCTATTACCGGAGGGACGGATGCTCTGGGTCGCGTGAAAGTCAGAATGACGGATGTTTTTGGAAAAGCAGTCGATTCGCGTGCTGTAAATCCTGATATCGTGATGTCTAGCATTCAAGCAATGATAAATGGAATGAACAGATATCTAGCGGAAAAAAAAAGATAAAATAAAATGGTGAAATTATGAGCAAGTACAAGATTGTTGTATTACCAGGCGATGGAATCGGTCCTGAAATTGTCGATGAAGCATTGAAGGTGCTGAAGACACTTGAAGGAGCATCAAACAAGCTTGATTTCGAATTCCTTCAATTCGAATGTGGTGGACAATATTATCTCAAAACAGGAAGGAAAGAAGAATGGCCCCCTGAGGTTTTCGATATTTGCAAGAACGAAGCAGATGCGATACTTCTTGGAGCAATAGGGTGGACCGACCCAAAAACAGGAAAAACAGTTTCTTATCCATCTGGGAAAATGGTTGGCTTGGAAATTCTTTTTGGACTCCGTTTCGGGTTAGACCTGTATGCAAATATACGTCCGACCAAGTTGTACGAAAACGTGCCTCACAAGATTTCAGGGGAATTTCGTCAAATATGGGACCCTAAAAACGTTGATTTCGTCACGATTCGAGAAAATACCGAGGGTCTCTATGCTGACACGCACGGAGGTCTCAACCGAGGTGGACAGATTGAGGTTGCAACGGACGTGCGTTTAATTACGAGAAAAGGCGCGGAACGAGTCATTAAATTTGCTTTCGACTATTGTACACGGCGAAATAAAGGATCTCCTAAAGATGGGAAGCTTCGAGTGACGTGCGTGGATAAAAGTAATGTCACCGCAGGGTGCAAGTTATTTCGATCTATTTACCAAGAAATTGCTCCTAAATATCCCAATATACAAGAAGATTATGCATTCATTGATGCCTTTACTCAGTGGATAGTAAGAACTCCCGAATGGTTTGATGTCTGCGTCGTGGCAAACATGTTTGGAGACATTGCCACGGATCTTGCAGCGGTATTACAGGGTTCGCTAGGAATGGCAGCAAGTGGTAATGTTGGTGATAAGCACGGCATGTTTGAACCGATTCACGGTTCAGCCCCGAAATATACGGGTAAAAACGTCATAAATCCATTAGCAACCATTTTCGCGGCTTCAATGATGCTCGATTGGCTCTCTATGAAAAATAATGATGAGCCCACCTTGAAATCAGGTGCTGACATGATTGAAAAAGCCATTCAACTCGTGCTAAATGAAGGCAAGATACGCACGTATGACCTAGGTGGAAATTCTTCGACTTCTCAGGTTGGAGATGCCGTATCAGCAAAAGTGAAAGAACTTGCAAGAAACATGTAAACAAAAATTAGTAGGAAGTACTCATGAAAAAAGTAACCTGCATTGGAGGAGAAGGGATTGGTGTTGAAGTCGTCAATGCAACCATTGAATTGATCGAAGGAATGGCTCTCCCTGGTGTCGAGCTCATCAAGCAACAAGTCGGTGAAGCGGCAGAATACAAGCATGGTAAAGGAGTCGTGTTTCCTGATGAAGTTAAAGAATCCATCCAATCATCCGATGCTGTATTGTTTGGAGCTGCCTATAAAAAATCAAAAGAAGTCCTCCACTATCTTCGCTTCGACCTTGATAACTATGCACATCTCCGCCCTTGTAAGTATTATGAAGGATTGTCAAGCCCTCTTGCAGACCCTTCACAACTGGACATCCTATTCGTTCGAGAAGGAATGGAATCCTTATACGCAGCATTAAGAATAGGCGAAGGCACCCTTGAAGAGCTTTATGATAAAAACGTGCTTTCCAGAACGGGCAAGGAATGGGAAAAAGGAGGAAATTATGCTCTAAAAATAGTTTCTGAATATAATTGCAAGCGCATTGCAAGATTCGCCTGTGAACAAACCGTGAGGCGAAAAAAGAGAGGTCATCGAGGACGTCTTACAATAGTTCACAAGGCAAACGTGCTACCGAAGACAGATGGTTACTTCCGGCAAATCGCATACGAAGTTGCAGCAAGATATAGAAAGGAAGAAGGCATCCTGATCAACGATTACTTCGTCGACGATATGGCAAGACGTATTGTTAAATTCCCAGAACAACAAGATGTCCTCCTGTGTTTAAACGAGTATGGAGACATTCTAAGTGACATGACGGCAGAACTGGCTGGTGGAATAGGGTTGGCTCCTTCGGGTTGTTTCGGAGGTAAGATACCCTATTTCGAACCGATTCATGGCTCGGCTCCAGATATCGCAGGAATGAACATCTCCAATCCCATCGCAACAATCCTCTCGGCAAAAATGATGCTTGACTACTTACAATTTAAAAAAGAAGCCACGATGCTCGAAGAAGCCGTGCGCGAGTATTTCCTACTCGCGAAAGATCCCAAAAAAAATTGGATTTTTCTGCCTCGGGACCTCGTCCCCCCTGATTTTCAGTCAAGTAAAAAATTCTGCCACACCAGAGATGTCGCACGTAAAGTCCTGAAAATTTATCACGATTTAATCGATGT
>JALGVI010000003.1 GCA_029838215.1 Candidatus Helarchaeota archaeon
AAAATATTTATGAAAAAATCAAGAAACTCGCTTTTTTAGGTCGAATTCGAGTAAAATTTTTAGATATTGAGTGCTGGGCTCAGAGTAAAGAAGATTTTATTTTATCAAAATTGGTATACGGAGGCTATCAAGACTACAAAGATGCATTAGCTTGTTGGATACGATTTGAAGATGAATTAAATATATCGTATCTTAACCAAAACTCGGAATTACTTGATATAATGCCGATTTGGCAGGCATTACGTGAAAAAAGAGACGTGGATTTGGTTTTTCCTGACGACTAGGAAGCTTAGACGCGAATATCGGTAGCTTTTATATTGAAAATTTTTCAACAAATCTTGATTTAATGAATTGAATGAAAAAAACTCGGAAATGACAATGCAGAAATTAAGACAAAAGCCACCGTTGCAATCATTCTTTTCACCTAAGAGCGTTGCAGTTATTGGTGCGTCTTCTCAGAAAGGAAAGTTCGGGAATCAAGTTCTAATTAATCTGAAGAACATTGGATATAAAGGAAACGTCTATCCTGTAAACAGAAATGCCAAAAATGACATTCTAAATCTTACAACTTACAAAAGCATTCGTGAATTGCCCGAAGTTCCTGAATTAGCAGTAATTGTTTTACAACCGGACGTTGCTCTCAAGACTGTTTATGAATGCTATGATTTTGGCATCAAGAATATAATGTTGGAATCCTCCTTTATTTCTGAACAGGTGGAAAAAGAATTACGTGTTAAATCCTGTCAAATGGGCTTTCGGATAATGGGAAGCAATTCCATTGGCTTGATCAACTTCACCGATAACTTTTCTACTTCGCTAATCCCCGTTCGGTGCAATTACGTGAACAAGAATAATAAAGTGGGATACTTGGCTCAAAGTGGTGGGCTGGCAGGTGCCTGTGGCTGGTGGTCTCCGCACGCAAATGTTGGTTTCAGCAAGGTAATTCATCTGGGAAAAAGTTGCGATGTAAATGAAGCAGAAGTGATTGAATACCTGACAGATGATCCAAACACTGAAGTGATAACGCTTTATCTTCATCGCATCACGGACAGAATCATAAATATTGTTAGAGAATGTTCACGCAGAACACCCATTCTCTTCTTGAAAACCATCGATACTGCGAAACTTCATGCTCTTGAAGAAGCGGGAGCACTACCTGTTTTTACTTACCAAGATTTATTTGAAATTTCAAAAGCGTTCATCCTCGCACCACCTTTTAAAGGAAAGAGAATTGGACTGATCGGTCCGAGTTCGGGCGCCCTCTCGCTCATAACTTGTAATCTCAAGACACATGGCTTCGAATTAGCCCAAGAATTGGAAGAAAAAACCATTAATCGTCTTCGAGATGAAGTCCTACACCCACAGAGCAGGATTTATAACCCCGTGGATTATTGGCCGCCAACGCGTTTTGATGGTGAAGAAGTTGGACGAAAACATCGCGTTGCTGCCGAGACCCTATTATCTGATAAAAATATCGATGCGTTAATCATCGTTCTGGAATTATTTAAAGAAATAGAGTTTGACGTGGTGAAAGAGTTCTCACATTTGCAAGCTAAATTTCCCGACAAACCCATTATTGCTGCTTGCGTTCAAGTGGAGCCTTCTGTCTTAAACCGCGTTTTGGAAGGGCTTGTACAAATCGACATGCTTCATTACAATTATGAAATTGAGAAAAGCGTGCAAGCTTTGAATTATTTAAAGCGTTACTACACGCAATCGTTAAATTTCTGATGGATGACATGACAAAAGCAGTCCCATCCCACCCTGATGTTTTTACATGTCAAAGATGTGGAAATTGTTGTCGACATCCGAATACTAAAGATGCAAGCCAGCGATATATCCCTATCTACTTGGATGAAATCGAAGCACTTCAAGACATCGCACGAGAACGTGATGTAGCCCTTGATTTGAAAGAAGACGTGATGTATCCTGATTATCTCAATAAGCGATTGATAATCATATCTTATGCACTCAAATTCTCAGATTGTTGTCCTTTTTATGATAAAAATATGAAAGGATGTACGATATATGAAAATCGCCCGCTGACGTGTCGTGCATACCCCGTATCTATCTGGAGAGAAGATGGTTTCAGGACCCTGATGCACCTTGAAATGGAATGTAAGCACGTTCAAGCTAATAGCGAAAATCTCCATTCAAAATCCTTTGAATTCTTAGAAACCTATTTTCAACCTGAGTTTAAAAATGCAAAACAGTTAATGATTAAAGGAAAAAACATTCTTTATGACATCATACAACTAGAAAAAGCCGAAATCATTGATGTAGGCTTTTTAAATCAGAAAATTGACTTCTTTTTTGAAATTGAAAATGCCAAAACCGAGTTTTTAACCTGGCCACGAGTGAAGATCTCCGAATTGAGAATTGACGATTGATTTTAAAAACCATAAAAACCTTGTTATTTTCGATGTATCATGCCACGAGTAGCACTATTTGAGAAACCAAATGAGATTAAAATAGTTGAACGAAAGAAACCGAACATTAAAGAAAATGAAGTCTTGATTAAAGTTGCGTATGCCGGAATCTGTAACACGGACTTGGAAATTTTTAATGGCGAATACATTATCCCCAAGGCTCCTTTAGTTCTGGGTCATGAATTTACCGGAGAAGTCGTCGAGTTAGGAAGTCCGGAGTATAAAGCAATTTTAGGAAAAAGGGTAACCGCAGAAATCAATAATACTTGTCTTGCCTATAGACGTCGATATCTTTGTCCTGCATGCCGAACAAATTTGGATAATCATTGTCTGAAACGAACAGTCTTAGGAATTGTAAAATCTGATGGTGCATTTGCTCAGTACATTAAGGTTCCCATTGGCAATGTTCACGTTCTCCCCGAAAATGTTTCTTTGAAAGAAGGAGTCTTCATAGAAACGCTTGCCGCAGCCATTCAAACATTTGAAATGGCACCAATCACGATTGGAAATTTGGTTGTTGTTTTCGGAGTCGGAAAACTGGGACTTTTAATCTTGAGTGTGGCTCGCCATTTGGGCGCAAGAGTGATTGCAGTTTCACGTTCTAGGAAAAAACTTGATTTTGCAAGACGCTTCGGGGCTGATTTCGTCCTGACACCGCAAGATGATATTCGTAGACTCGTAGACAATCTCACGGAAGACCTGGGTGCTGATGTTGTTGTAGAATCGAGCGGTGATCCTCAAAATTTGGAAAAATGCTTGGAAGTTGTAAAACCGAGAGGAACGATCGTCCTGAAAACGACAACGAGTAATCAGGCAAAAAATATAGACACGACAAAGATAGTCCTTGATGAAATAAAAATCATTGGCTCCCGTTGTGGACCATTTCCAAAAGCAATGAACATGATAGCGAGCAAGATGATTGATGTAAATCGTTTAATTTCCGAAGTCTATCCCTTGACTAAAATTGATGAGGCATTTGAAGCTGCAAAAGAAAAATTCAAGATTTTGATTGATTGTCAAAAATAAGTTTATTTATTGAATTTTGAACCGCAGAAACTGCAAAATACTGCCTTATCTCGATTCTTCGTTCCACAATGCACGCAAAACTTCATCCCTGATTCTTTATCATTTCTCTTTAATATTGGTCTTGTTACTCTCTCGATCTTGCTTTTTTGAATTGGCTTGGAATCAAGGCGAACCTCCTTGATAACCAATGGTGGATTTGGTCGAATGAGGTCGGGTCGTTTTGTCTTGAGAATTTTTACTATTGTATGAGTTCGCAAATCGATTCCCACCTCTGAGCCGACTGTCAATTCCGAGAAGGGAATGAAAGAATTTGAGATCACGTAGTTGGTACCCGAAATTTGAACCATTATCTCGTTTTTGTCTGTCTTCCGTTGAACCGTTCCCACGAGAAGTGGTTCTTTTGCTGAATTGCTGACCAACTCGAGCATCAAGTAGTTTTTTTGGGACACCGCTACTTTACAACCCGGTTTTAATGAGTCTTCAGGTAGCCCTACGGCTGGACTAGAAATGAATTTTTTACCCGCGATTTCTACTTCATAACGTTTTTCACCGATTTTTTTAAGAATCGTTCCCAAAACCAATGGATCTTTTTTGAGGTTTTCTTGTTGAGCCCTGAATGCTTGAAGCTCCAGCTCTGCACTCGTTAGCTTATTTTCCAATTCTTGGATTTTGGTTTTTAAACGAATTATGTCCTGGTCTTTTTGTTGAAGATTTGATTGCAAGTCTTGAAATTTCTGATGCTCCAACTTCAACTCATTTATCTTCTTTTCACTGGCAATTTTAACGTTTTCAAGGATTTCTTTTTCTTCCTTGATTCTTTGTATGTATTCTGTAAGCTTCAAGGTTTCTTCTGATAATTTTTTAATTTCCTCATCTTTATCCGCTAATCTTGCTTGATAATCCGATTGAAACATCCTGTTTTGTTCTTGAAGCTGAAGAATCTGTTGATTTAAAGATTCAATTTGACTCGTTAATTTCACGGCTTGCTGATCTGATTCTGAACTTAACATTTTAGTTTTATTTTCTAATTCCTGCTTTTCACTTTTAACAGAAATGAGTTCTCTTTGCAAGATTTGAATCTGATTCTTTAATTCTTTTACTCGTGTTTCACTTTCCGAAACAATGGCTTGATTTTTCCCTACAAGATCATTTCTTTCCTTTTCTAAAAGAATGAGCTTTTCGGAGAGATCTTTTATCTTCTTTTTAAGTGTAGAAAGTGCCTCACTTGAACTTTCTCCAGAAGGTTTCTCCCCTGCGACGGGTGGCCGTTCTATCTCCAATTTTCTCTTCCACCGATTTTTTCATTGAAACATTCATCGATAAAATTTCAAGCACGTTCATGCTACAAACTTTTAAGAAAAGTCCCGATTTAAAAACGTGTCGGACTTGGTAAAAAATGACGGGCGATGAGCAAATCCAATGCATTTTCTGTGGTAAAAAGGAAATCATTGGACAGAAGAGTATCAAATTTTACCTAAATTGGCTGGAATACGAACCCGATAAATGGGTTTGCAAGGACTGTAAGCGAAAAGAATTAGAGCCACGTTTACACTATTATAAATTAGGAATGTTTGTTAGAGGAGATTAGTGCTCCTGCGGAGGATAACGTGTAAATAGTCTATATTTCTCGTTTTCGTTCTCTATTTCTTGGAGTATGCGCTTCACGATCAGTTTCTTGGGATCCGGTATTCGAACTCTTTCGCTTATCTCTTCAAAACTTTCGAAGGGTTTCTTTTTGACTTCGTTTATGAAATCCCACATTAATTTCTTTCCTACGCCGGGCAACAATTCCAATTGATGTTTACGCGTTGTGATCGGTCTTGCATTATTGAAGAAATAAAGAAATCTTTTAGGATTTCGATTAATTATTCCTTCTATTACTCCGGTAATTTCAAATTTTCCGGTCGATGTCAAGTCATCATACCTGATACGTTTTTTTATGTGTGCAATCTTCTTACGCCTATTCTCTTGTTTTCCGATATAAATTCGCTCACGAATATTAATTCGAACGTTCTTATACGGAACTAAAGCTAATAACGTGAAGAACCCCTCTCCGATGGCTTGGACCATTGGTTCTGATGAGTAGGACGGTTTCCTGCTATTTAGATCTTGCTTTCCCCTTTGCAAGAAATCCAGTACGATGACAAATTCTTCATATTTTTTCTTACCATGGTCCTTATCCATGAGTTGATCACCTGTATTCATGTATGGTAATTCATTAATTAAAAAATCTAGGTTCGAAACCCCTCAACCTTATTTTTCCTATGGAAGCTTGCATAATTTTGAACAATAAAATGAATTTATTCGGTATTTAATAAAACTTTTGGATTTGAGGAATTAAACGAGTCTTAAATTTCTATTTCATCTTGCACGTATTTACTTCGATATTTGTTGATCAGTTCAATTATTTCTTCTTTTGTTTCCATTGAAAAACGGGTGTCGGATTTATCAAAGATTAGGTCTAGTTCTTCAGGCATGACGGGAGGTGTATGTAAATCAACTATTTGATTTGCTTGTAATGGATTTAGGTTATATTTTTCTTGTAATTCTGCTTTTAAGGCAAGTGCATCTTCAACGCTATAGAGTGAAAATTTATTTACATAGTCATACGTTACTCTTTGAACGTAAGATAGATCTTCTTCCCCTTCTCCTTCCTTAATTCTTTTTTTTAGAATTTCTTTAACCTCAGCTAAAGTAACTTCCTTTTCATCAATGACTTTTTCTTGCACTTGGTTCACTCCGTTTTATTGAATACACTCTTGCTTTTTCTAATGTGATCGATTCGTGAAATGACCGTCTTTGGTTTATTTTTGTCCTTTATTGCGATAACACACGCTCGTCCGCGTATTTCAATGACACGACCAGTATATCCGTGAAAACGAAAATGTGGTTGACCTTTTTGAACGGAAGGATCGATGACGATGTCAACAATATCTCCGACTTCATATTTTTGCAAGACCGTTCTTCCTAACGGTGCTATTCCTTTTTGCCTTACTCTCTTCCTAAACACGCCTCTCGTATGTCTTGATTTATATCCACGGGACTTTTTTGCCATGTAGAACACCAAAAGTTTGCCGATTACAAGCTCAGGAAAACCATCGAAACGGGAATTCCTCCGATATTTGAGTCTTCACGACTCGAGCTTGTTTCACGTGTTGATTTTTTAATGATAAATTTTGCTTCTAATAGTTGAGGAATGGATATTCGATTTGCCTATATAAAATTATTTAGACTAAAAGAGAATTACATAAATAACCAAATCATTAGCTCCAATGCTTGATCCGATTTGCCAATTCCACGAGTAATGAAATTTAATTTAGAGGAAATTAAGGATTTCATAGAGATGCTTGTTTAATTTAAAAGCGAAAATAAAATTGCTTCACTCGTGCTTTTTCTATCGTTGAAAAATTTTGGTGGTGTCTTTCTTGGAACATAAAGCAGAAATTCGCTTGAGGTATGAAGAAACAGCCGACATGTACGATCGGCGCTATCGAACCATTCAGCGGCAAAAGTTCGACGTATTTTACAAAGAATTAGCAATGGGCTTGAGCTCTGGAGTTATTGATATTGGTTGTGGCACGGGACTTTTTTTTGAATTTCTGGATTTTTTTCCAAAAACTGCCATTGGTTTGGACTTTTCCGTCAACATGTTGAAAATTGCGAAAAAAAAGTTAAAAAATTCTCTAATTCATTGGATCTCTGCGGACATGGAACATCTGCCGTTCCGTGAGGCCCTTTTCGATCACGTGTTTCTCATAACATCATTGCAAAATGTTCCGAATTTTGAACGGGCATTAAAAGAGACTTTCCGCATCTGTGGTCATCATGGATTCGTAATCTTATCAATTCTCAAGAAGAAACAAGCCCCCGTGAAACTTACTTCTCTTCAAAAAGAAATGAATTTTCAAGTGATAAAAAAATTTAATTTAGAGGAAATTGAGGATTTCATAGAAATACTTAGAAAAAAATGATTGAAATTTAAATGTTTAAAGATGTGTGTTAAAATGGGACGTCGACGACGACAAAAGGTTCAAGTACGACCTCGAAAAAGGATACCAAGGATTTTTGATTGTCCAAAATGTGGTAAAAATTCAATAACAATCGAGGTTTTCAAACCTCCGACCTTGGAAGGAAGGGGGCATGCCGTTATCACGTGCGGAAATCCCGATTGTCTTCTTCAGCGGACGGTACAGGTCACTTTCATAAGTGATCCCGTTGATGCTTATGGAGACTTCATTGATCAATATTATAGCGAGCAAGAATCCGAAAGCACGCCTTGATCTATTTCTGTCCCTTAAGATCTTCGGCTTTTTGTAAATATTTTTCTCGTGCTTCTTGATCTTCGATTTTTAATGAAAGATCAGCGGCACGTTGATACAAATTAGATGCTTCTTTCTTATTTCGTGTCTTTAGTTCCATTCTTGCCTTTCTCAAGATCATGGCACGCTTGAGAAGAAGATCCTCGATTCTTTTTTCAGGGGGCTTCTTGCCCGTGGTCAAGGAAATTCCCTTAATCCGATCTTTCAATATTATACCAAGCCCGACAAGGAAAAACGGTATGAAAAATAGAAATAGTAACAAGGAATAGTTTTCTTGATCTGCCCCTAAATACGTAAATATGTTATACCAAAGCTTTAGATTCTCAAACGAAACTGCATGGTATGAATCTTGGGCATAGAGCCATGGATTACTCGAACTAATTGGGCTATAAAATCTCGTATTATCGCTAAACATGAAACCTGCCCCGCAAAGAACAATTCGCGAGAATGGAGAATATTCAATTCCGACTAACCAAGGGGGAGCGATTTCTCCCGAACTTTCTGTTTTTGAATATGCATGTCCTCTAGCAATTATTTTTGTTTGATCCGTGACTTGTATGGCACTTGAAAAGATCAAGACCTGTTGTATTCCTGCACCAACACGAAAATTTGAGCTACCTAAAATTGGTAAAGTAAATTCTGAAGAAGAGATTATAATCTGGTGCGAATCGTCAACGTATTGACTTGATCCTCCAAAATTAATAATGGTTTCATTCGTGAATGCATGAGTCGAGCCCAGACTTAATGAATTTAGGATTTTATTTAATTCCGTTGGGTTGGGTCTATTTACGTTTAAATACTGTATGTTTGCCCAAGCACTGCAAATGAGAAAAAGAGAGCCTCCACCTTGAACAAAACTTCGAATTGCAGAAAGCTCTTCTTGCGTAAAAGCATATGTCGGATCCGAAGATGGATTAGAAATGACTAATATATCGACTGTTTGTAGCGTTTGAGTGGTAATGCTGCTTGATTTTTCAAGAATTCTGACTTCAAAATCTCCTGTATCATTAAGGAGGCTGAGGGCTGAGAAGTAAGTTCCATTAGAATAACAGAAATACTGGTCGTGAGTTTCATCAAAAAGAACAACGAATTCAGAATTTTCGTTTAAAGCCTTAACAGTTATTAAAAGAAAGCTTGAACTTGCCCAAATCAGTAATAATATCGTGATTATCAAGTAACTCTTTCTCATGTCTTCGCACGTGGTCAAGCAATTAGAATTCTTTTTTGAATGATTATGTAAGTTACGAGTAGATTTTGGTGGATGATAACTCCATCTTAATTTTTGCCTAATCGGTTAAAAAACAATTTGGTATTTTTATTCATGATTTTTTGGAAGATTTCTATTCTTTTTAATGGATTTCTATTGAAAATTATAAATGCAGGTTTTGCATGAATTATTTACAGAGAAAAATTTTCGAATTTCTTTTATAGACAAGAGGATTGTCCCAAAAGATGACGACAAAAATTGCAATGAGTCGAAACATAAAACTTTATTACAATCAAATCTCAAAAGAAGTTGAGAGATGTTATAAAATTGCGAACGAAGCCCGGATAAAAGGACTTGATCCAGAAACCTTCCCCGAGATTCCTAAAGCTAGTGATGTCGCATCTCGCGTGGAAGAACTCATCGGACCAATTGGTGTCGGTGCTCGTATCAGAGAACTCTGTGAGCAGATGGATCGAGAACCTGCCGCATTTAAAATTGCTAAGGAAATTGTTAATTCCGATACATGGACTCACGAAGATGCTCGAGAGGATCGAGCCATTCAAGCAATTAGGACTGCTTTGGGAATCCTCACTGAAGGCATTACGGCTGCACCCATTGAGGGCATCGATGATGTCAAAATCAAGAAGAATAAAGACGGCTCTGAATATTTGGTTCTTTATTATTCTGGACCAATTAGGTCTGCTGGTGGGACCACCGTTGCATTGACGGTCGTATTGGGTGATATCGTTCGCAAGGAATTGGGCCTAAGCGAGTATAAATGCCTTGAGGAAGAAGTTGAACGATATATTGAAGAAATCAACATGCGAAAAGTAAGTTTACAATATCCCTCGACGGTTGAAGAGGTTCGTTTTGCTGCCATGCACGTGCCAATTGAAATAAATGGAAAACCGACCGTGGAAGATGAAGTCTCGGGCTTCCGAAATTTGGAACGAGTGGAAACAAACAAAGTACGCGGAGGGGCATTGCTTGTTTTAAATGATGGAATTTGTGGAAAAGCCCATAAGCTTGATAAAATTACAAAAAAGAACAAGATTGAAGGGTGGGATTGGCTCGAAGTCCTAAAATCTGGGAAGCTACGAAAGTCATCTGAAGAAAAAAACAAAAAGGATGGACTTGCCGTTGCTCCAAAATTAAAATATTTGGAAGGTATCGTTGCAGGTCGTCCAGTCTTTTCCTATCCTTCTAAAAGAGGTGGATTTCGATTACGATATGGGCGATGCCGAAATACGGGGTTTGCTGCAGTTGGATTAAATCCTGTTACAATGTTGATAGGAACAAACGGCTTTATCGCTTCAGGGACACAACTAATTACCGAACGCCCTGGAAAGGGATCTGTTGTCTTACCCGTGGATACAATTGAAGGTCCAATTGTAAAATTGAAAAACGAAGCCGTTGTTAAAGTTGAGTCTCTCAAACAAGCTCAAGAACTTGAAGGTCGTGTCGAAAAAGTTCTTTTCATGGGCGATATTTTAATTGGTTTTGGAGAGTTTTTGGAAAATAATCACGTGGCATTACCATCTGGTTATTGTGAAGAATGGTGGGCTGAAGAATTACGAGTTGCCCGTGACAAATTAAAAGGAGAAATCTTGCGCGAAATTTATTCAAAAATATCTGACAAGAAATTAAAGAGATTTATTGAGGATCCTCTATATTTTAAACCAACTCCGATGGACGCATTTCAAATAAGCATCATGTTTAACATACCTCTTCATCCTTCATACACGTATCATTGGAATGAAATTACGGTAGAAGACTTTTTGCTATTATTCGAATCACTACAAAAATGTCAAATTCAAAGAAATGACAATAAAAAGGAATTAAGAATTAAGAATGAAAGTCGGGTAAAAGACATCTTAGAAAGGTTGGGTATATCTCATGAGTTAAAGAAAGATCTTATTATTTTTACTCAAAAAGCAGATGAAGTACTCATTAAATTATTCAAACTCGATGACAATGGGTTGGAGATACCCGATATAAAACCGAATGACGAAATTTTGGACATTCTGACTCGGATGACAGGAATCAAAATTCGTGCCAAAGCAATGCATTACATTGGCGGCCGAATGGGCAGACCTGAAAAATCAAAGGAGCGACGAATGAAAGCCCCCATAAATGTCTTATTTCCCATAGAAGATGCCGGGGGATCCCAAAGAAATGTCATCCATGCTATTGAGAAGAAAAAAATAGCTCAAGTGGATCTTGTAAATAAAAGATGCCCTAAATGTGGCAAGGATACCATTTTAAATACGTGTCAAAAATGTCATGTCCGAACAAAGATTGTTTATATCTGTCCAAAATGCCAAATAGAAGTTGAACAGGATAAATGTCCTGCTTGTGAGTCCACGTATCTTTTAGCGTATTCCAAGAAGCGAATAAATTTTAGCCAGCGAATTAACACGCTTTTAAGAAAATTGAAGGTTCAACGTCCAAAAGTAATAAAATGTGTTCGGGGTTTGATTAATGAGGTAAAAATCCCTGAGCTTCTCGAAAAAGGAATATTACGAGCCCGTAATAACGTGTTTGTCTATAAAGATGGAACCGTTCGATTCGATGCGACCGATGCACCTCTAACGCATTTTACGCCTAGAGAAATTAATGTCTCGATTCCGAAACTGAACGAACTGGGATATTTTGAGGATTATCAAAAGAAATCATTGTCAAGCATTGATCAAATTGTTGAAATAAAACCGCAAGACATAATAATATCTAAAAATGGTCAGGATTATCTTACCCGCGTGGCGACTTTCATTGATGAGCTCTTAGAAAAAGTCTATGGTCTACCACCATTTTATAATATCAAGAAACCTCAGGATTTGGTCGGTCATTTGGTCTTAGGTCTGGCACCTCACATATCTGCAGGCATTGTGGGACGCATCATCGGTTTTACAAATGCCAACGTGGGGTATGCTCACCCATATTTTCACGCGGCAAAGCGGCGTAATTGTGATAGTGACGAGGATGGCATCATGCTCCTCTTGGATGCTCTGATAAATTTTTCGCGCCATTACCTTCCACCCAGCCGCGGTGGAATGATGGATGCACCCTTGATCTTGAATCTGATTGCCAATCCCGATGAAATAGATGATGAAGTCTATAATCTCGAAGTTCACGATAGGTTTCCCTTGGAGTTCTATGAAAAAACGTTTGAGTATCCTCCACCAAAAGATCTCTTGCAACATGTTGATATCGTGGAAAAACGAAAAGGTTCTATAGAACAATACGAAGGATTCAAATTCACGCATAACATTTCGAATATCAATGTCGGTCCATTACACACGCAATATAGCCAAATTAAAAAAGTATCCGATAAAATAAAGCATCAGTTAGAATTGGCCCGAAGGATACGAGCTGTGGATGTATCTGATGTCACGCTTCGAGTAATTAACACGCATTTCATTCCCGATATTTATGGTAACCTGAGAAAATTTGGAACGCAAACATTCCGTTGTAAAGATTGTAATACGATATATCGGCGCCTACCTTTAACAGGTAAGTGCGATAAGATCCGAAACGGTGAACTCTGCAATGGTGATTTGTTGCTCACTGTATATCAAGGAAGCATTGTCAAATACTTAAATTTAGCACAATCTCTTGCAGATAAATATGGTTTAAAGGACTATCTCGTTCAACGGCTTTCTCTCGTAGAAGATTATGTTCATTCCATTTTTGAAGATGATAGAAACAAGAAGAAACAGCGCAAGATAGAAGCTTTTTTGAGCTAAGGATTATAATTCCTTATTTTAAGAGGACTTTTATTAATTCCCTATCGTGAATGATTCCGATTAGACTTTGGTCTTTTGGTTCTAATACGGGCAAGGAATTAAGGTTTTCCTTTTTCATCTTTGAAGCACAATCAGAAATTGCTTTCAGTTCGATCGTAGAAATGATCTCTTTCGTCATGATGTCCATCACTTTTTTATCCGGCAATTTTAGAACTTGCTGTGAGATTAAAAGAGTGCTTGCAGTATCCCAATCCCACTCTTGACTTGTACCACCACTCGTAGATTTGGAATTCTCCGTGATGACTTCGCTCACACTAAAGAGATCCGTGACAGAAATTATCCCTGTCATTTTACCGTGTGAATCTAAGACAGGTAACGTCTGGACATTCGCAAGATTAAGAATTACCGGCACGACGGATAATGGAGTGCCCTCCCAGATAGTTGTAAAGGTTCGCGTAATATATGGTTCAATTGTTTCCTTTATTTTCATGTTTTTAATCGTTTCAATTAAATCCTCAATGGAAAAAATACCTACTAGTTTTTTCTTGTTTACAACGGGCAATCGTCTAAGATTCTTTTCAATCAGTAGTCTAACGGCTTCTTTTATATCGACTTCAGGTGTTACAGTAATTGGATTCCTTGTCATCACCATTGCCAGTTGATCCTCTGAAGGTTTTAAGATTAGGTCGTTACGCGTGACGATTCCCACAAGTTCTTCATTTTTTAAAACTGGCAACGACTTTACACCTGTTTTTGCAAAGAGTTCTAATGCAGCATCTCGTGAATTTGGTAGGGTAATAAATTCCGGATTATCTTTCATGACTTCTTGCACGAGCATTCTTTAGCACCTATTAAGTTCAATTAATCAATGAGAAAAATCACGGTTTAATCAAAAGAGAATAAAATGAACTTCAAATCTTTTTTTCCAAATATATTTTGTCTGGTTCTCCTTAAAATATCTATTGTTAAAAGAAACTGAGGTTTCGAGATTATTTTTCCTTACAGACACATGGATTTTGCTTACATTTTGAACATGCTTTGGGATATTTTTTTAAAGTGACATCTTCCAAATCAATGTTTAGAATATTTGCAAGTGAACAAAGCCATGCGAAAACATCTGCCATTTCTGCTCCAATAGACTCAGTATTCTGCTGATCGCCACTTTCTTTTAAAGAATTGGCTAATTCGCCAACCTCTTCCACGAACCACATGAAAGTCTTCCCTATCCCACGGTTTTTGTCCTTGTTGTAATAAAGATCTTTCATTAGTTTTTGAAATTCTCTAATTTCCATGTTCCATCACTGATTCCATCTGTAAATAGATGAATTAATAAATCTTAAATAACAAGGTTTGATCAAATAATTTGATTTATTCTATAAAATTCCGTTTATTAGAATTAGGTTAAAGAAAATGTCCAAGAAAAAAGGTAAACGTGCACAACGGCGCTCGCGAGAAGGACCCATGCCCTTTGCTGGAGCAGGATTAATTAGGTTCTTTCAGGAAGAATCAAAAGGAATAAAGCTTGGACCATACGTTACTCTTGCCGTGTCCCTCATTCTTCTAATAGCCGTTATTGTTTCTCTTGCTCTATTCTCGACGGGAGCTTGAGAATTATAAAAGAAATTTATTTTTAGAAAGATTAAAAGAAAGAAATTAGTTCCCATTTATCTTACGGACAATGCCATCCGTTCTTTTTCTTCTTTTCGTTTAATTGCCTTGCTCTTTGCGTCTTCTCTTGAAGCCAAGATGAGCTCATTGGCAATGATCTCTTCGATAGAAGACAAATTATTGAAACTCGATCGGAAACATCCTTCAACGAGATATTTCAGTGCTAGATCAACTCGGCGTTGAGGTGAAACGTCAACTGACTGTTGGTACACGATTCCTCCATAGCTGATGCGGGTAGTTTCTTCACGGGGAGCACAATTTTCAACAGCACGTACTAAAATCTGAATGGGATTTTCACCTGTTTGCAAATAAATAATTTCAAAGGACTTCCGCACGATGTTCATTGTCTTTAATTTTTGTCCCGATAATACGTTCGTCTGGCGTCCTCCTGTTTTCCGGCGAGATAAACCCGGTGCTAAGAGCCGATTTATGAATCGCTCGAGGATGCTAACGTTTGATTTTCTAAATCTCTTATGTTCATGACGACCATGTGTGTGTGGAACTAAACGTGCTTCTAAATTAATGTATTTTCGCAGCCCTTCGTCTCGGACCTCCACGTTTGCTGGAGACCATTTACCAAAATATGCCAATTCTTCCATGAATCTACCACGCTAATGAATAAAGTTATGAAATTAAAAGATGACATCATCCTTTACAGGATCACGCCTGCTAAAGAGAGTCTTGAAGAAATTTAAAAAGATTTTGATTTTTTACGTGAATCATGCCATTCACGTGATTAGAGCAGAAAATTT
The DNA here is from genome assembly GCA_029838215.1 of Candidatus Helarchaeota archaeon. Classification (GTDB taxonomy): domain Archaea; phylum Asgardarchaeota; class Lokiarchaeia; order Helarchaeales; family RDOG01; genus JALGVI01. The sequence continues at coordinate 15,145 of JALGVI010000003.1, forward strand.
CATCTTTTCAACTCTTTCAGGAATTATTCGCGAAATTCAAAACATGTAATGGTGATGTCATGCTTGTAACATGTAAGGAGTATCCGGGTATTCTTAATAGTTATTTGCATCCCATTCGATGACAATTGTAAGCAACTATTGCCAAAATTCACCGTGAGGAAACTAAAATGTCTCTTGAAAAACTTGCGAATAAATCTCGCTTGTATAATCGATTATTAAATTCCACCTTGGAAAAAATGAAGCAAGGTCATATCATGTTGCTTGACAACGACGGATTGACAATTGCTGAAAAAAGTAAGGGAATTTCGGATCTGGATCCATCCTTTGGTGCAGCAAACCGCATGATTGCAGCAGGAGAAAAAGCCTTGGCAGAATTATCTCAATCAAGCATGATAAATCAAACACTGGAGTCTGAAAAATTCTTTCTAATGATGGGTCGCGTTAATCAGGACATTTCATACGCCATATTGGCACCGAAAAATGCAAGAGTTTCGATGGGTGTTCTTCGATTATATGCCCAACAAATCAGAAATCAAGCATCTGCAATTGATTCCTGTAAGGCGACAGGATTCTAGATCCATTTTTTATCTTTTCTCTTATTCATATCTATAACGGCTTCTTGCACTGAGGACAAAAAGCCGTGCTTGGTGGACTACGGATATTGCAATGTGGACAGATTTTCCACGTTGGAAACCAATTGAAAATATTTGTAATTAACTTGTCGTTATCTGCAGCATTAAAACCTAACTTCTTATCGTTTGAAAAGATGTGTTCTCCTCCGAGCATGACAACACGTCCATTACCAAGCGAATTAATTCCTATCATGGGCACGCAGGATGGTGTTGATTCAACATTTGAGAATGCCAAGGGTTCTGCGGTCTTCGTAATTTTTATGGAAGAACATCGACTTAACACGATCTCATTCACGCCTATCGTGATGTCGTGGTCAATAAGTAAATTTAAAACAGGAGCCCATTCTTGTCCGGATACATTATTGGTTCTATCTTCCATATAATCGCCATAGGATAATCCGAACACGTTATCTAAAGCAAAGTTATAATCCGGTTCTAAACCGACGTATTGATTGCCTATTAATAGAAGTCCTCGTCCATCACGGACAAATTGTCCGATGCTACGCAATTCGTTGGGCGTGATGATATTTTCCCCCGATGAATTCGTTCCCATCACAAAAATATCAAATTCCTTAAGTGTAGTATATGAAATGGGACCTCTAATGAGCTTGTCTACTGTAAAGTTACTACTTGTAAGCATTAGAAGAAAAGACGAGTGATCCTCATTAACCCACTTTCCTTCTTCTTTTGTTTCATCGAATAAAACCCGTAATTTCGGACGATCATCAAGAATGATTTCCCTTTCTTCCTTGAGGTATTTCGGTATTTTCTGTTTATGCAAGACCACGAACTCATCTCCATTTACTCGTTTTCAAAATGATTGATATCTTATTTAAATTTCTGTTAGTAGTAATTTTTTATTAAAAGCTCTATCATTCAAACGAGAGTTGATCATTTTTTTAAATGAAATTTTTGCTATAGGTGAATGTTATGAATGTCAAATCAAGGTGGGTCGTCTTTGTCTCCACTGTTCTGCTCCTGACTTTTATCGTGGTATTTTTTACTTATCGGCAATCTCTAGTATTTGATTTACATGCAATATCTCAAATTTTTCTGCAAAATGGTGGATTTTTTTTCCCACTTGGGATTTTGATTTATGTCATCTTTGTAATTGTATCTGTTTTATACGGATTGCTCTGGTTACTTGTCTTCTTTAATTTCGGTGTCATTTTTCTTGCTTCTTTTGGAAAAGCAGAACAAATTCGCGTCAATAGAGACGAGCTTCCAAAAATAAGCATTGTAATAGCAGCATTAGACGAAGAAAATGTCATTGAGCGGACGCTTAAACATCTCGTTCAAGTCGATTATCCGAAAGAAAAAATGGAAATTTTGGTCGTAACTTCTGGTTCAACTGATCGAACAGAAGAAATTTGCCGGGGTTTTCAAGAAGTGACTATTGTTAATGACCCTGTTGAAAAGAAGGGAAAACCGGCTGCTCTAAATTTGGCATTGAAAAAAATTAAAGGGGACGTTCTGGTATTATACGATGCTGACACGATAATTCCATCTGAATCTCTCATACCATTGGTATCGGTTCTATCTGATCCGCGATATGAAACTGTAGTAGGTCCTGTTAACGTTTGGAACCAGAAGAATTCTTTCACCAAGGCAGTGGCACTTGAATACACGATGTTTTCAGGGCGAGGTCTTCTTTTTCATATCAAGCAAAAACTCGGCAGGCATCCTATGTACATGGGTTCGAATTGTGCCATATTGAAAAAAACAATTGAAGAACTGGGTGGGTTTTCTGAGGAAGAACTCACCGAAGATATCGTTATTGGCTTTGAATTGAGAAAGCGCAAGAAGATCGTGGGATATGCACCCGAGGCATTTGTGAAAGAGATGGTTCCTGTAAACTGGAATTTGTATAAAAAACAGAGAACGCGTTGGGCAGGAGGTTTCTACAAGGTCTATGAAGAATATAAAAAGTATTTGGGTCCCATCAGCGGAATTTCCATGATGACTCACGTCCAACTCCCTCTATTTGTAATTGCCATTCCTTTATTTGCCCTGATAATTTCACTAATTTCCATGGGGATTGGTATCCCGTTGAATCTTTTCGTGATGACCACACCTTTACCCATCGTTTTGACTTTATATCCTTTTGAACAAATTTTTCTAAACACGAATTCCATCATCTTCTTTAGCCTTGATTGGATGGTAATTACCTTCTCCGCGATAGGGCTCATTTTCATCTTTGGACTTTTTATTAACTGCATCCGTAAATACGGTGAAAAGAAATACAGCCTCTTGAAATATCTCCCCATATACATTCGAAACCAATGGTGGAACTTTAAATGGGAGTTCAAGGATAAAAAAACGCTACTGGAAACCACGTTTGAATGGGAAAAGACCGAAAAATGCGATGATGATTAAGTTATTGTGCTAATTTTCCAGCTTTTTCATCCTTTTTTTCTTCTGCATTAATTACGGCATATAATTTGAGCGGTTTTGCAAATTCTCGGTTGTAAACGAAGATTAGATCTTTATTCTTGACGTTTATCATCGCATCATCATCTTGGATGATCCCATTAATCACCATTTTCATCGGATCTGCAATTCCGAAAGTCATTATTATGCGATTCTTCAATGTTCGGACCGATTCACCAGGAGTGACTGCAAAATTTACTCCTTTTAGTCGATTTTCTCCACAGACAATGCAATTTGGATTTCTCTTGAGTGGAACGTTCGTAAATCGTTGACTCAAGGCATCATAGAAAAGAATTTCTGACGAGGGCTGTCCAATCTTAAGAAGCAGCCTGAGAACTTCCTGTGTTTCAAGCGCTCCGATTACAAAAGACACCGTGGAAATGGAAGGAAATTTAGATGGAGGTTCTTGAATATCCTCACGTTTTTGACCCGGAGGCGTGCATTTTTTTTGAAGCCGTTCTTTTGGTATTAACGGTTGGCATTCCAAGCATGCTGTTTTAAATGGTTCTACGACTTGAATATTTCCATACCAACCATACATGCCACCATGAACTAAAGGCACGTTCTCCGAAACCGCCAATGAGTTTAACCATCTTCGTGCCTCAAAAGTATCCAATCCATCCACGTAAACTCGTGCTTGTCCATGCACGTCCCGAGTGAGATTCTCAATTTTACCGTTAATTGCCTGTATTTCAACTTCGGGATTGATTAAAGCAAGTTTTTCTCTTGCAGCTTCAACTTTTAATTTTCCGATGTCGGATTCTTGAAAAAGCAACTGACGAGATAAGTTCGAAATTTCAACTGTATCAAAATCACAAAGAATTAATTTTCCTATTCCCATCTGCGTCAGGCTTATGGCTACAACACTTCCTAACGCTCCAACCCCTGCAATGAGCACGCAGGACTTGCTTATCTCGGTTTGATCCCAATTTTTTAATAATTCTTGCCGCGAATACCGCCCTTTATCTTCCAACCCCATGCCTCCAATAGTGGTGAAGATTAATCTCGTTGAACTTTTTCCCAACTTGCGTATTCAGCCGTATGTTTCCTGACTCTTTTCTCATATTCTTCCGGCTTTTTTAACAATAACTTGGCAGCTTCCCTGTTCAAGGGCGATCGGGGATTTGGAAAGTGAAGGAGATTGCGAAGCGCTTCAATGACACCCGCGATATTCATGTTTGGGGTCCAATCCTTACCGAAAATGCCTATGCAAACACGATTGCGGATGAAGTTGGGATGAAAAATCGGAGTCAACCATTTCACTTGTGGTGGTTCGAATGGAAACTTGCGCGTGATTTTTATTTCGATCTGAAAGACACCTCCCTCGTATAGTTCCGTCCCAATTATGAAACCCCTCCATACCCGCAAGTCATTGTTAACCGGCTTAAAGGAAGGCTCTTCTTCTTCTAAGATTTTTGCTTCTAAAACCAATCGAGAATAATAATCTTCATCAGAAAGCAAGTTGCAGAAATCCACCTTCAGTTCTTGTTATCACGTATATCCTGTCGTTGGCTTGGATGCCAGCATCTTGGAGCGTTTGTGTCTCATCTAACTCCACGCCACGAAATGCTAAGACAAAGATATTTACGGGTATATCTTTCTGGCGCGAGATTTCATCTTTAAGGTTTTTTACTAAAACATTTGGAGACATATCAAGGTCTAGGACATCTCCACCTATTGCTGACACGATTTTTATGTTCATTTTTTTCACCTTTCTAAAAAAGCCTCATTCATTAGCATCTTTTCAATAATACCTATCGGCTATTATTTTTTAGTTTATTGCTTCTTGCAAGCAAGGAAAATCATTTTTCTTTTTTTTAAGAACTTCATTCAAATAAGATCCCGTTGCCTGATCTTTTTCTTGCAGTTTGGACAAACCGCACGAATTTTCAACCAATCTAACATGTGCTTTTTGTGTGCCTGTTTTCTACAATGAGGGCAGGTGACAATTTCATCATCGTCATCTTTTATTATCAAATTGCAAACAATGCACTTCTTTTTCTCATTCCAATCCCATTTTCCTACTGTTATGATATTACGGATGATAAATCTTTTTTGCGGAACGGACATGATCTTTCATCGGCTTTCCTTTTTTAATGAGATAACAATCTTGCAATCTCACGATTGATATATAAGAAAATAAATTCAAAACTATTTAAGAATCAAGGATTCGGAATAAAGATTGAACGTAAACGGCAAATCGTGTGATAATAATGCCTGAGGAGAAGAAAAAAGTTATGGAATTTGATCTGGAAGCAATAGACACACCTGCTGGTAAAGTGCCGACAATAACCAGTGTTCAACGTTTAACTGAAGCTCTAAACGCTTTAAATGATGACATGAATGAACATCGCCGGCTCATAAATGAAGCTTTAATCTCCCAGATGGGAACATTCGAATTTGAACTTGCGAGCTTGAAGAAAATCATTTCAAAATACATTTTAAAAAACGAAGCAACAGCCTTAGGTGCTGAAAAACTAAGACAGGAAATTATTTCCCATGATCAAAAAACGATGGAACGATTTAAAAAAATTGAAGAAAGGATGGCTGCATTTGAACAAAATATTCAGAAGAAAATCATATCTGCTTTGGATACCTTCATACGCAGTTTCCGAAGTAAATCCTGAAAAATTTAACCGTCCTCGAACTTTAACTTGATGCTTCTTTTTGTTTTATTTATCCATTGGGCTTTCTTTTTCTTGATTAGTATTTCAAGAATCTTGCGGATGTCTTGAGGAGGAAGGGATCCGAACCCACGATCGACTTCATCTCCAATTTCTTTGATGTCCATCATCGTGAGAATATCGGTTCCATTCCAGAAACAGTATTCGAACAATTTATTTGCCCATTCCTCCAAGGATTTCCAATAAATCCTGAGTCTTGTCTTTTCAGGATTAATCCACTCCCCATAATCGGTATTTGCCAGATCTTCAAGGATCTCACGCAAGTACTTCTCACGTTCACGCAAGTATTTAAACGGTGGTTCAGTGGATTTTGTCAGAAAATCAAAGATATGAAGCAAATAAACGCGAGAATAGTCTAAAATGAAAGCACTCCACTCTTGGATGAATTGTTCTCGCTCCTTATCTGTCTTATAAAAGAACATCCATGGTTTTAGCTTTTCATTAAAAGCCCAAGGATATGTTTCTTTTAGTTTCTTCTCTAGTTCTTCAAATACTTTATCTTTTTTGCTTTCTGCAAGCTTTTCCAATTCCTCTTCTAATTTAAATTGATATCTGAGGCGTAATTTCCGCTCAAACTCCTTTTTATAACGTTCGAATTCTCTACGAAGTCTTTGCTCAACTTTTTTCTCAATTGCTTTTAGGATTTCGGGATCTATTTGCTCCATTTTCGTTTTTAAGTTGATTCGTTGCTTCATTTGTTCGGAATCTCTTGAAATTTTCTTTGAGATCTTCATCGCTTCTTTTTCTAATTCGTCGATGCTTTTTTCTCCTTGTTTTTTATTTTTTTCGGGTTCGCGTTCCATTAGTGCCATCGCAAGTCCCTCAAACACTCCCAAATTCATTGGCCCAATCTTCGTATTTCTTCAATTCTTTCTTTGAAACTGATGGTTTCACGCCTTTCAAGGATTCTAGAAAATCTTGTTGAATGACAGGACGTGGCGTGGCATCTTGTAAATCACCGCTCATGTCCAATTCACGAATGGGGTTCATTATGCTTTCCCTGCAGACAAGTGCGATATCCGATCCCGAATACCCGTCCGTAATGAAGGCAAGCTCTTCAAAGTTAACGGCTTCGTCCAAATCTACTCCTTTCGTATGTAATTGAAATAAAACTTTTCTCGCTTCAAATTCTGGAAGACCTATGTAAATTCTTTTTTCGAACCGACGTCGCATTGCCGCATCTATTTCCCAAGGCGTGTTCGTGGCTCCCAACATTACTATCTGTTGTCCTTCACTTTTCATTCCATCGATCTCTTGGAGTAATTGTGTCTTGATGCGTCTTTCTCCACCACCTTCAGAACCCGATCCTCCCCTTGAGGTAGTTAGAGAATCGATTTCATCCATGAATATCAGGGCGGGTGAATTCTGGCGGGCAAGATTGAAAAGCTCTTTAATGAGACGTTCGGATTCTCCTAACCATTTCGAAACAAGTGAAGCCGCATCAGCATTGAAAAACGTGGCATCGCATTCATTTGCTACGGCTTTTGCGATCATGGTCTTCCCGCATCCTGGAGGACCGTATAAAAGAATTCCCCTCCAAGGCTTGCGTGCACCCTTGAATAAATCAGGTCTGACCATGGGTAAAATTATGGCTTCTCGAAGGGCTTGTTTTGCTGCCTCCAAGTTGGCAACATCTTCCCACTTGATATCTGGTTTTTCGGTAACAATTGTATCTGCTATTGCGGCCGTTAATTTTGGGTCGCCTTTTAACTTGAGCTTCTTTTTCTTTTTAGGTTTATCTTCGTCCCCTTCTTCCGAATCGTCCTCGAATTCTTCTTCGATATCCTCTTCAAAATCCGGTTCTTCGATTCCTCGTAATTGCTTGGCTCTTTTAATATATGCGGCGATTTTTTCCTCAATTACCGGTCTTATTTGTGCATTCCTGTTGATTCTTATGAATTGAGCCAAACAATCAGCGGCTTCTATGTATTTTTTCTGCGCCTCTTCATATTGCTGTAAATCATCTAATTCTTTCGCTTTTTTTGCCAGCTTTTGTCCTGTTTTGAGTAATTTCTGATACGAAGACATGGTTTTTCTCCAGCAAGACCTTATTCTAATAAATCACTTTAATCGCTTATTTATAATATTAATGAAACGGCTAAAAAATGAAAATTTTATATGCATTTTTTTAAAGTGGGTTCTCGCACATGAACGGCTTCACCATCTCCGTGACTGTCTCACAAATAGAACCTAACTCTTCTTTAACGATTTTATCCAGAGTGTCATGTTCATCAAGAAGGTAATAAGGACAGCCGATCCAAGAAATAACTGGAACTCCCGATGCAACAACGTATCCCGCGGCATCCGAAGTCGGTGCAGTTGCAATTAAATCAGACGGAATAGGGAGTGTTATCTTGGAAGGTTTTTTCCTCAGAGCATTGACTGCAGTGGCGATTGTGAGCGGCTTATTCGACGTGAACATCACGGTCAATGCAAGGTTGTCTGTCTTGACATATTCTCGGTCTTGTTCTTGGACCTCGATTCCCCCTAGATGCTCAAGAGTAATTAGAATTTTAGTTTTTTGCATTAAATCTGGATGCTGTTTCGCAAACTTAAATGCTCCTTGGGATCCGTAGAAATGCCCCGCATCCACGACGAAAACTATCGTCCGTGCTCTCTTCTCCTTAGGAATACTTGCCCATATTTTTACTTGAGCCAACACTTGAGCAACACCTGATCCATCTTCGACCGCACCTTGAAATGGCGCATCGTGATGGGATGTAATCAACACGATCTCCTCGGACATGCCGGGTAAGACTCCCCAAATGTTTGACATATTTCCCGGTTTCACGGTACCCTCCAGCTTGAGCGTAGCGTTGGCACCTTCTTTGGCTTTCTCTCGGAGGTCTTCACCATCAAATTTTCCAACCCAGAGACCCGGCATCGGTTTCATTATTCCATCATAAGGACCATAATGAGAATTGGAATTGGACGGTTGGTTCTTGAGAATGAGACAGATCCCTTTTGCTCCCTGCTTGAACGCCTGCCAATAAACGTCATTAGATGGTGCATTATCCACGGTTGAACCTCCGATGAAATTTTGGCGTACAAAATTTAAATATTGCCCTGTCTTAGAAGTTATCTGACGTGCAGGATCCGATACGATATACGTAGCCCCAACTATCTTTAAAGCCTTTATTAAACGCCCAATCGATATGTATGGAAAGGGAACATCAGCCACGACGATTTTCCCCTCTACGTCTACCGATTTAAAATCCTTTTTTTTGCCTTCACCGACATATGCGAGAGGTGCAGTTATGCCGTCATTTGACGTGAAACCAGTATTAAGAATAAAAAAGCTGGGAATTTTTTGCCCGCCTATCGTTAAAGACCATCTATCTGCATTCCAAATCTTAATCGGAATGGGATCTACTGTTATATCCTGCAATCCCAATTCTTTGAATTTGGAAGCGACCCATTTTTCTGCTTGATGTCCTTCAGCGGTGCCAGGTCGTCGGTGAGGTGTCTGACAAATCTCAGAAATCCAATTATAAATCTCTGTTGAATTCGGATATTTGATAGGATGATTATATTCCGGAAAATTTTTTAATAGTTTTTTAGCTCTTCGTTTTGCCATCCATATGCTCGGCAATTTTTTTAAAAATCGAATAATGATACCGCTTGGCTTGGTGCTCACCCGATCTTCCCAAATGTCTTCAATTTCTTCTGCATTGTCCGTAAAAAACACCTCAGAATATTTCATGATATTTGTGAGTCTATGCTTGCATTCATTTTCAATTTGATAGAATTTTTTCTTTTAATTCTAGGAGTTTATTTTCAACTATATCCCAAATGATCTCTACATCTATACCAAAATATGCATGAATAAGAATATCCCTCAATCCTGCTATCTTTCTCCATTCCACATCAGGATTGCTTCTTTTCACATTTTCTGGTAGGAATTTGATTGCCTCTCCTATTATCTCCAAATTTCTCGTTACTGCATCTTGAATTAATTCATTATCTGCAAATTTATCATAACTGATATTATTCGTATATTTCTTAATCTTACGTATTGCCTCAAGAATATCCTTGAGATACGTTTTATATGCCCGCGGCATATTTTACATTCTCCAAAATATAGACTTTCAAATCGGGTTTTATTGCCTCAATAACCACGAGATCAACTTTATAATCAAGTAGATCTTCTAAAAAGAACTTGAGATCCATGTAATTGTCAAAAGTTTTCATTCCCTTCTTAAATCCTACTATTATATCTATATCGCTTTCTGGTTTTTGTTCGTTTCTGATATACGAACCAAAAATGCCAATCTTCTCGGCTCCAAATTGCCTAATTTTTTCTCTATTTTTCTCTATTCTTTCCAAGATCTCAATTGATGTTAACATGCTTTTCATCCTTTGTTTGTAGAGAAGAACATTTTCATTCTAATTTAATTTACGAAAAATAAATATTTAATCGTTTTTTAGCTCTTCATTTTGCTATCTACATGCGGGGTAATTTTTTTAAAAATCGAACAATGGTGCCACTTAGTTTTGTATTGAACCGATCTTCCCACATGTCTTCAATTTCTTCTGCATTGTCCACAAAAAACACCTCAGAATATTTTCAAAAAACATGTAAGCATACTAAAATATTTATCTAAGCAATTAAATTATAGACAATGAACCACATATGACCTCGAAGATGTAAATTCCTTCGCGAGAATTCAGAGAAAAACATCACGAACTGAATTGGTCATGAACATGAAGTAGTTGATAGAAATGGGTGCATTCGAGAAATTCGTCAAATGGTTAAAAGGCGGTAATAATCTCAATAAGATCATCATTAATATTGACATATTCACCCGTAGTTTAGCACGCCAACGTAAAGAACTGGAAAAACAAGCACGCGATAACTTCCGGATGGCAAAAAAATATCGGCTTGAAGGAAACAACCAGGCTGCAAGAATGTACATGGAACATCGCGTGCGCTTCCAAAAATGGGCACTCGGCGTGGATTCATATCGCCTGCATATTGTTGGCTTACTTCAAAAATTGAAACAGGCTCAAGCTCATAATGAGATGGCTAAAACTCTAATTCAGATCAACCGCGTTTTGGGATCACTTAAACAGAATGTTCAAATTCCCCGACTTTCGGATCTAATGGCAAGCATTGATCAGACCTTCAATCAATTTGATTTGGCTGGAGAGTTCATTGATGAAGGCATGGAACAAATGGTCGTAAATACTGAAGTCACTGATACCGATATAAATCAAGGAATGGCTGAGTTGGACGCGGAAATCGGAATGGAGACGGGTCAAGTCTTGACCAGTCCGAGTTCTGGTCGAATCTCTAAATTAGAAGAAGAAATTAGAAAATTAAAGGAGGGACGTTAATGGGCTTCCTCAATAAGTTATTTCCAAAAAAAGCTAAAGAGCGAGACCAAATTATTGCAGAATTACGGCAATCGATTAATCGAATGGGCTTGCGATCACGAAAATTCGAAGCCAATGCTGTAAAACATCGCCAAAAAGCAAAAAAATACATGAAAACAAACAAGGCACTGGCAAAACAATATATTGCACGTTACAACAAGGCACTAAAAACTCAGAAACGTTATGATTCCTTCATTTCAAAGCTTGAAGACAGGATCTTTGCTCTTGAACAGGCAGAAGACATTAATGACTTGGGAAAAGCAATGGAAACTGCAACGCGAGAATTGAATCGGGCTAGATCTCTCATCACGCCACAGCGTGCCATGGAAATTATGGCTCAATCTGAACACGCAATGGAAGATATTGACCGCGTGGGTGAGATTTTCGCCGAAGAAGATGGTGATTTCGAGCTGGATGAAGAGGCTGAAGCTGAATTTGAAGCACTTGAAGCCGAGATGCTGATGGAAGATATGGAAGGTCTTCCTGAAATTCCTGATGAACCGGTGACCACTCATAAAGCAAAAACTAGCAAGCAAAAGAAAGAACTCGAAGAACTGAAACGTTCAATTGACATTGATTAACTCGCCATCCTGTATAAGATCAAAAACATCGCCTTCTTTTTCTTTTAATTTTTTCTAAATTTCCATAAAGACCTCTTTCTTTATATATCATTTAATAAAATAGTAAATGAGAAAAATAAAACGGTGTTGGTCCAGATATCTTTCATCTCTCATCCTCTATTAAAAGAAAATGCAATTGAAAGGCGTCTTTACCAAGAAACTCTTACATTATCGTGCATAAATCATCATAGTCTCGTGATTTTACCTACTGGATTGGGAAAAACCATTATCGCCGCTCTCATAGCTGCTTATCGAAAAAAAAAGCATCCGAAAGGCAAGATCATTTTTCTTGCGCCAACCAAACCTCTTGTTGATCAGCACCATAAGACCTTCACCTCCGTTTTTAATTTTGATGCTAGTGATTTTGCCGTGTTAACGGGATCCACGCCCCCTGGTAAAAGAAAGGAAATCTGGATGAATTCCTCCTTCATTTTTGTAACGCCACAGACATTGCAAAATGATATCATTAAAGGAAACTGCTCATTGGAAGATTGCGTTTTTCTGATTTTTGATGAAGCGCATCGAGCAGTTGGAAATTATGCATACGTGTTTATTGCTCGTGAATATATCAAGCAAGCACGAAATCCGCTCATATTGGGCATCACGGCATCGCCAAGTTCGGAAGAAATTAAAATTCAAGAAATTCAGGAAAATTTATTCATCCAAAATATCGAAATACGGACTGAAAGCAGTCCTGACGTTAAGGATTATGTCCAACCCGTTGAAATCGAAAAAATTTTCGTTAGTCTTCCATCTGAATTCATGGACTTAAAGTCAAAGATCGAATCCGAATTGAAAGCAGTTTTAATGAACTTGAAACGTGCAGGTATCGTGGACACGTACGACTTACGTAGGATTTCACACAGTAAGTTGCTTGCTGCCCAGCGAATGGTACAAGCTCGAATAAAGGATTCCCAACCCGATGCTGAATTTTACGAAAATATAAAGAGAATTACCATTTCAATCAAACTCTCACACATGCTAGAACTACTTGAATCTCAAGGACTCATCTCTTTACAAAAATATTTAAAAAAGATTCAACGAGGAACTACTAAATCCGATAAAATCATCTCTCAATCCTCATTTTATGAAGAAATGTTCCAATTAATTCAACGATTAATGGACGGAGAGAAGGAACATCCAAAGTTGAAAAAGCTCATCACGCTTCTAAATAATGAAATCAAGAGAAATCCCGACGCTAAAATCATTGTCTTCGTTCACTATCGTGTTTCTGCACAAATGATCACTGCTGAGCTTGAAAAACACGAGCAACTTCGAGCAGTGCGATTCGTGGGACAACAAAGCAAGAGAGGTGATAAGGGACTAACTCAAAAAGAACAGCTTGAAATTTTGGAACAATTTAAAGCGGGTGATTATAATCTATTAATTGCCACGTCTGTAGCCGAGGAAGGATTGGACATTTCCGAGTGTGATTTGGTCATTTTTTATGATTCTGTTCCAAGCTCCATACGAAGCATACAAAGACGTGGTAGGACTGGTCGAAAACGGGCTGGAAAAGTCATTGTGCTCATAACCAAAGGAACGATTGATGAAGGATATCACTATGCCGCTCAATCAAAAGAAAGGACGATGAAAAGACACATTCGAGAACTTCAGCATTATTCTAAGCAACTGAAAGAAAAATTACCTAATGATCAAAAATCGCTAATCACGTATGTTCCTGAAACACCTGAATCAAAGAAGAAAAAGATAACCATCATTGCGGATACCAGAGAAACGGCATCACCCGTCGTGCGAACTCTATACGAAGCTGGCGTGGACGTTCAATTGAAAAAATTAGACGTGGGCGATTATATCATCTCTGAAGACGCAGGTATTGAACGAAAAACCATTGAGGATTTGGCTGAATCCCTTAAAGATGGACGCCTATTTCGAGAATTGACCGATCTTTGTAATTCTTATAGCATTCCGATAATAATAATTGAAGGAACTGATTTATATTCTGCCAGGGGAATCGTGCCTAATGCCCTGCGAGGAACGTTGGCAAGCCTTATCTTGGATTTTAAATTAGCAACCATATTTTCTAAAGATGCAGAAGATACTGCAAAGTTTTTAATCATGCTCGCAAAACGAGAACAAGAAGAAAAGAAAAAAACACCCAGGATTCGTAACTCTAAAACACCACCAAACATGGCAAGAACACTCGAATATATCGTGGCAGGAATTCCTCTAATCGATATCACGCGTGCAAGAAATTTGCTTTCACATTTTGGCTCCATCAAGAATATTTTTACGGCTTCTGAAGAAGAATTGAGAAATGTAAAAGGCATTGGCGAAAAAATCGCAAGACAAATCATCTCACTATTTAATGAAGAATATCAAGATGATGGCGGTCAATGATTTAAAATCTCAATAGACTTCGGCTTGAACTTGTTAAATTGATAAATTTATTAAACAAAATTTAACATCATATTTTTAATGATTAACCGAAAGGAATGGTAACCTTGACCTGTGTAATTTGCAAGCGCAAAGTTGAGAACGGTGAATTCTGCACCTACCATAACGCAGCACACGAGAACTTGCAAAAATCTTATGCCGACTGGAAAGAAGCATATGGCGACCTCACCTTTAAAGAATACTTGAAAAAATTGCTCGTCAATAAACAGACAGGAAATTGGGTCAAGGAAGTTGCGAATTATTTGTTAAAAAAAGAATCTAGCTAAAAAACGGCGGCTTTATTGATTTATGTCACCGACTGAAATTACATTTGTGGGCCATTCGACTCTTTTGCTAAAAATGAATGGAATAAAGATCATAACTGATCCGATACTGGGTCGCCATCCGCGTTACTTCATTTTAATGCGTCGCCGGCTAAAGCCCGGTTTCACTCTTGAACAATTACTTGATGAAAAGATCGATGCCATTTTATTGAGTCATAGCCATCTTGATCATTATCACATCCCGACACTTCGGAGATTTCCGCGAGAAACTCCTTTATTCGTGCCTAAAGGTTATGAATCCCGTGTTCAATCTGCTTATAAACACTTTACAGACATCTATGAGCTAGATTTATGGCAGCATGAGCTCTTTAATGGCATCAAGATTACTGCCGTCCCGGCAAATCATCCCAGAAACGCAATCGGTTACGTCCTTGAGGGCGATCACGTGCTATATTTTCCAGGAGATACCGGTTGCTTCAAAGAGATAAGTGAATTCCCGAACCGTTTTCCTCCATTCGACGTGATTTTTTTACCAATAATGGAACGTTTCCTATTGTGGCGCCGCTTGAATCCACACATCGACGCGCGTGATGCCGTTCGTATTGTCAAAATATTGAAGCCGACCAAACACGCCATTCCAATTCACTTTGGCTTTTATCCCAGAAGAAATTACTTAAAAATTCCACTTGAATTCAAAAAATTGCTTGAAAAAGAAGGACTACAACACCTTTTCTATCTACTATTGAACGGAGAAACGCTTAAACTATCATAGACAAGAAAAGATCACTAGAAAAACCGAAATAGTGATTTTTTAAAGAAAAGAAATAAAATTGACCATTACTTTGTTTTTTCTCGTTTTTTCCAGCGTAGATTTTTTCGCTTGCAACGTCGGCATTTTATAGCCGTTTCCGGATTCTTCGCTCCACAGTCCCTGCATACTTTGTAATACAGGAGCGAATGAATGGCTATCTGACGTTTAATGGGATCTCCTATTGGCATTATATATCTACCTAGATAACTTTTTTATCTTGTAAGAAGCAATTTGCTTATTTATTTTTCCTTAATAAAGATTCTCCTTGGCAAGAATGAGATGTTTTCAGCCACTTATCTTGTTCTGTCATTCATCATCTGATTTCAAGAGTTTTTCTGTCGTATCCAATAAGTCATCCAATAATTCTTCGATATTTGTCTTTTCTTCAGTTACAGGTTCACCTGTTTCCGAGTTCAGCTTGGTTTCCGTCGTTTTTAGAAGGTGTTCTAACTCGGATAATGCTTTCTCATATTGTTCTGAAGTGAGATCTGATTGTTGAGATGACGGCACCTCATCAAGTTCAACTAACTCCGAGAGTTCTTTATAGGTTTGATCAAGTTCAATGGGTATATTATTTGCTTCAGATTTGTCTTTGACGTTGGTAACAACTAGCTCATCAGTAGATACTGTGGAATATTGACTGATGTCTTGATTTTCTTCGCGTAAAAACCTAAAAAATCTTAAAATATTCTTTTTCTGATATTTCTTTAGCTCCTTAAGAAGAGATATTCGGTCAATATTATACATCTTGCACAGATCTTCTATCGTGTGACGCCCATCGCAGTCTGCAAGAACACGTTGATCTCTTTCTGAATAACGACCAATATCCGCAATTTCAATTATTATTGGAAAAATCTCAAGGTTTTGTGGATAATAAGGAACGCCAAACTGGCTTGGTGGAATTTGAGTTTCTTCTGGTTCTTTGTACGGAAGGGGCTTTTGATAAGGCTGTGTTGTCCTAATTTGTGCTCCTGTTTCCAGTGAAGGCATGGTTATTGGAAGACTCGGATTAAAAATTTCAATTATCTTTTCTTTTTCAATTGATCTATCTTCTGTTGTCGCACGTTCCAAATCTATGAAGGTTCGGGATTTGGTAACATCAATTGGAGGCAAGCTGGATGGTGGAGTGGTTTGAGTTTCTGAATAAGGTGAAGCGATATTTGAATTAGTATCTGCAAGGCTCTTTCCCAAATCTAAAAAGGTTCGTGTCTTACTCGCATCAATTGGAAGTAAATTTTTAACTGAACCCGATTTCTGAGCCGAATTCGCTTCACTTGCTATATCCTCTGCTTTACTTTCCGCCGAGCGTTCAAGTGTATCCTTATCACCTTGAGCTGTTTCAATTACACGCTTGATTCGAATCCATTTCTTCTTTTGAAATTTGCGGAGTATTTCATTAACTCGTATTCGCGGTAATTTTGTTTCTTCAACAATTTTTGGAAGGGTATTTTTTCCATCGATGAGATACAAGACACTTGCTTCATCGACTGGAAATTTTTTCTTCGTAAAATCAATTTTAACATTCAGAACAGGAATGGTTTTTAATGTTGTCTTAGTCCCACCCGAGGGAAGAGTGAGTGTTTCTAACTTTAATTTCTCAAAAACTTGCAAGTATTTCGATGCCTGAGCTTTGAAAACAAGTAATTGTCCGCTGGCCCCACTAGCAGCATATAGAACGATCATGTATTTATCCGAAACCTTGAATAAAACGAGATTCTGTCTACTGATGGGAATGGAGTGCCCTCCAACCTCTAAAAGCCCGAAGTTTTCTTTTGCAAACGTTGAAATAAAATCAGCAAAGGGCAAAATCGGAGGGTCCATATATGATATTTTTCCCTCACTATCTACTACCCCTACATTTACTTTTATCGAAACTAAATTCAATATATAAGACTTTATTCCTTGGATTATATCATTTAACGAAGAAGCCGATTCCATTTTTCTTTTCCTATTTATTTCACTTATATCTTAATGAAAAAATCCCGTTCCTTTTTATCAGATTCCCCTTAAAAAGGAATTATATCAATCTCTCAGTTTATTTAACCATAATACTTAATATATTTTTACCAAATTTCATGACAATTTTTCTTTTCCTTTAATTAAATGAACTAGCTATAAAGACCTATAAATATTTCGATACGAATTGATCCGCAATAACTTGACTCAGCTACCTTCTCGAGAACCACTAATACGGGATTTAATGATAAAATATTCTCTCAAAAAGACGTAAGAGATTTATAATGCCCCAAGCATCACGCTTTACGATACATATTTTTTTTACTGCCATTCCGAGAAACAGAAGATTTGTCACATTTATAAATGAAACAAAACTAAATAATAAGAGAATATTAGAAGAAATTTAATATTTCTCATTTTCATGCTGAAAATGAAAGGAGGTTTTGCAAGTGTGGTGGATTCCATTATTTTTAATGTTCTTTCAAGGCATCGCGATCATTGTTGTAATCATCTTGATTCAGGCAATCATCGTGTTCATGATAAAAAGAATTTTTAGAAAAAACAAAAAGCTTCCCAAGGATGCCATTAATGGAATCGTCCTATTTATCAGATTCATATCTGTAATCATCGTTCTTTTCGTGGCACTTCTCGATCCTGATTCTGTCCTCACTTTTTCTACGATATTCTCAACGGCTATCGGCTTTGCGTCCGCCATAGCGGTTGGTAACTTGATAGCAGGCATCTATATTATGACATCAAGACCATATCGTATTGGAGACTACGTGCAAATTGGCGAGATCGAGGGATTCGTTGTTGAAATAGGGCTGAATTTTACCCGAATCAAAAATGCCACCACGCAATTAGTTTACAAGGTCCCAAATAAACTGGCTATGAACGAAAACCTAATGATTTATAAGACTAAAAAATCGGAACGAGCTCAAGTTGCTAACAATAAAGATAAGAAAAAGGGCATAGTAGAAATCTTGACAGAGACATTACAAGATGAAGAACTCGATAGATACGCTTTAATGGTCGAAGGTGATATGATTATTGATGCAAGAACGTTCAAACAAGAATTGGAACGGATTTGCGAGAAATGGGCTACAAAATTTGGTAGAAAGCCAGAGATATTGTTCGATTATATCAGCTTTAGAGTTAAAACCAGGATCGTCATTACCGCAAAAGACATGCATGAAATTCAAGAGCCCATGAGCGAATTCCTCGATGACATTTGGTTTTCACTTTATGGTGAAAAAAGGGAGGGTGATTAAATGCATCAGTTGAATCCATTCTTCTTTTTACCATTTATTTTCAATTGGACCATATTTTGCTTGTTTATGATCATCCTATGGACTGGATACTTGCTTTCTGTTTTCATAATTCGGAAATATGTCTCAAAAATCGACATTTCGCCCGAAGTTCTTAATGGCATTAAAGTCGGTTTACGATTAACTTGCATCCTCGTGGTATTCTTCGCCTTTGTTTACATGTCTCCAGGACTATTCCCAGGTGGCATCCCGCAAGAAATCTCGACAATCATCGCAGCAATTACAGGAACCATCGTTGCTCTGTCGACCACGACGGTAATTCAAAACTTCATTGCAGGAATATATGTCATCCTTTCGAAACCATTCAAGCCGGGTGATCTTATTAGAATCGGTGATCAAGAAGGAATTGTTGAAGAAATCAGCCTGAACCATACTAAAATACAACGCTCCTCTGGAATTTATCATTACGTGTCAAACCGAGCCATCATAAACTCAAAAATTATTAACTATTCCATTCCTGACGAAGAATTCATTGAAATGCAGCGAAATCAAGAACTCACGTTAAAAAAAATATTCACTCAAAAAACCATCACGCGATACGTGTTCAAGCTGGAATTGCCAAAGGAAAATCCGGCAAGAGTCAAAAAAGCCCTGAAAAAAGCTTGCGAAAAATTCAAAGATGCATTCATGATGACACCAGAATTCGTCACGACAGCATTGACTCACAAGGCCATCATTAGTTTTATTTTAGTTGATGAAAATCCCGAAACCATTTTGCAAAACAAGCCAAAGTTCATCGAGGAAATTTACTTGCAATTATTCAGCAAATAAAATAACCTACTGGTATTTGAGCTAGAGATCTTATCCGAATAGACCAAATTCTAAAATTAGATAATGACTAAGTTAATCTGATTGGAAAGAAAACTTTTTAGTAAAAACTTTTACTAAAAAACAAGAATCTAAAGGCTCGTGATTTAGTTGGTTATAATGCCGCCCTCACGCGGCGGAAGTCCCGGGTTCAAGTCCCGGCGAGCCTACCACTTCCTTTTTGTTTTAACTCTTTCTTTCAAATATTTCCTGAATGAATTCGGCAATTCGAGTTATCGCCTTTCGTCCTTCTGGAATAAGTGCCGCAAAAAGTTGCCACGCATGGATCATTTCGTCCCAAACTTCGAGCGTCACGTCCATTCCTGCAGCTCTTGCACGTTCTGCCATTCGAGTTGAATCATCCAGAATGACTTCAGAAGTTCCAACTTGTATCAATATGGGCGGTAAATCGCGAAAATCTCCATATAATGGTGAAATATACGGATTTCGACTATCCTGTCCCTTTCCATACAATTTTGAATAGAAATGCAGGACTTCAGGAGTGATGAACGGATCAATATCTGCTTTTGTTCGTACTGATTCTCCTGTAACTGCTAAATCCGTCCACGGTGAAAGACAGATGCCCGCTGCAGGTATTGGTTCTCCAATATCGCGTAATTTCATGAGTGTTGCCAGTGTCAAGCCGCCTCCCGCAGATTCCCCAGCAATGACCACGTTTTTTGGTTCAATACCTCCTTCCGAAACTAGCCATTTATACGATTTCACGGCATCATCTAATGCGGCAGGGAAGGGATTTTCTGGTGCGAGCCTATAATCAATTAAAAATGCTCGAGTTCGTGCTTCACGAGATAGGCGCGCGACGAACTCCCGATGTGTTTTGATAGAGCCACAAATATATCCTCCTCCATGTAAGTACAAAATTACTCTATGTGTTTCTACTCCCGGAGCCGTAATCCACTCAACAGGTAATCCATTCACGTCAAAAGATTCGCATTTCACGTCTTTCGGGAGTTGGAGCATTGCCGTTAGTTTTTCAAGGTATTCTCGAGTTTGTTCTACTGACGGAATTTCGCCTCGAACTTGGTTCTTGCGTAGCATGCGGATTATCATTTTTAATTCCTTGCTAATCAAAAATCTCGCATCCTTCAGGTTTAATTTCCATTTATTCATAAATTTCTCATGATTAAATTTATATTGATCGATCTTTCATGTAAAATCTTTTTGACGGGTGATCTCGTTCTCTTTGTAATTAGAATGACATGTAATGGAAGATTTTTTAAGGATTTCATGATTTTCGTCTCATTTGACGAATTGAAAAATTTATAAGTAAAATCTAAATGAGAATTCAAGTAAAATCTGATTATAAATTAAAAGACCCGAGAGTCATTATCATGCCAAAAGAAATCACGGATGTTGAGAAATTTATTACACTTTCCAATGAAGCTAGTGAGTGCCGCGTGAAGCGTGTTAAAAATAAAGACGTTGTTAAATTGAAATTACGGACCAAGCGTTATCTTTATGTATTCAAAACCACGCCGGAAAAAGCAAAGGATATTACCGGCAAATTAAATTGCGAGATCTTCGATGTCTAAATCAGGATGCTTGCAAAGAAGATTAAAACGCAAGATAGTCCGAATAAACCAACTCCAAATGCCACGCTGAGTGGCAATCCCGGCATGATTTTTCCGCTTTTTACCAGTATTCTAAATGTTATTTCTGCACCAATTATGACACCAATGAGGACGAGAAAAAAAGGAATGAGTGGGACGATTATATTAAGCGGGAAGGGAAAGGCTCTTAGAAAATAGAAAAATGTCGTTCCAAATGGCTCGGTCCCAACGCTAATATTCAAGACATGCGAAGTAAGGAGCGTATAAAACACTAAATCTCCGATTCCAATTTGGTATTCTATTTCCATGTCATCAGGATCAGAAAAATGGACGTCTATTTCCTTTTTTTCTTCATCTTTTTCCCAATATTCAATCATTTCTTTGATGGGACCTTTTTTAACGGCATATATGTCCCAAAGGGAAAAAAACGCTAACATGATCAAAGCCGTCCACGTGGGTAGGAAAACACCGAGAAACGCGCCCAATCCGCCACCCAAGTAAAGGAGACAAATATTTTTCTGAAGTTGGGATGAATCTTCGGAAAATAGATATTTAGCGACAAAATAACCTATTGTAGTGGATGCCCCTATGATAATTATAGTAATTACAAGATCGCCGATAAGGTATACGAATGGATGTAGTGGAAGAATGAATGGAATGCCGCTATATAACATGTAAAGGAAGAAAAATGTCATCACGGCAGTCGTAAATCCAAACATTATCATGAAAATTCTTCTCAGGAGTTTCTCCCGATCTGATTTTAGTAAGAACAGAATAAAGAGACCACCCGCGATCCCGATACCTAAGAGTAATAATGCACTAAGAAGCCCATATAAAGGAGCAAGGGGTCCCCCCCATGATTCTGGAAAAATTGCAACTGAAGTTAACTCATTATTAGAAAAAACCATGATGAGAGTTAATATTGCTCCTATTCCAATACACGCTAAAATAGGGCGCAATTTTTTATTATCCACGTGAAATGCGAGTTCTTCTGTAAATTGAACCACCTACGTGCAGGTCTTTCATCCTTCAACATGTCAATGAATTTAATAAACATGAATCGTTGGTCAATCAATAAGAACCCACATTCTTAAGTCTTCAGGAGATATCATTTACATGAAAAAGAATTTATTGCTCGTGAAGTTTGGATGGCTACCCGATGAATTGATGGAATTCCTGCGAACAAAATTACTGGAACATTTTGCCGGGCTTATTACTGACGTTTCGAGTCATAAAAAGACTTTAAGACTTCCGAGTCATGCTCATGATTTCGAACGAGATCAATACCTTGCAAATGACTTGATTGAAGAACTAATAATTATTGCAAAAAAAAGGAAATCATTCAGGACTCTCGGGATCACGCGGGCAGATCTTTATACTGAAGATTATAATTTCATATTTGGCATGGCTGAATCCCATGACATTCCTGGTCCGAAAGTTGCGGTGATCTCCACGTGTCGTCTTTCAAATGAGTTCTGGAATGAGCCATATAACAAAGATCTTTTTCATGAACGAACCATAAAAGAAGCCATTCATGAACTGGGGCATACATTCGGACTCAAACATTGCTCCGATAACTGCATAATGAGGTTTTCCAATTCCATCCTTGATACGGATGCAAAGCCAAAGACATTCTGTGCAATTTGTCAAAAAAAGCTTTACCACGTTAAGTAAATGCGTCCCCAACTTTTGGTGAAAATGCCTGAATCTTGTATTCTTCTTCTATGAATGCAGCAAATTCGTTGCATGAATTTTCTTCTCCGTGCATGCAAAATATCTTCGCATCATCGGTAAAATCAAGAGAGTTGATGAATTCCATCAATAGAGGACGATCGCTGTGAGAACTAAAGTTGAACTGCCTTATTCGCCCTTCCACTTTCAAGTTTTTCTCTAGACTTCTTGAATTAAAATGTCCTGTATCGAGCAATATTCGTCCCGGCGAATCTTCGATCTGATAAGAAACTACAAAAATGCCTGCGTTTTCATCGTCATACAGGTGTTCCAAGTAAAGAACAACAATTCCTCCTTTGAGCATTCCGCTAGGAGCAATGATGACCCCAGGTCGGTTTAATGCTTGCATGCGCTCTTCTCGTTTCCTTCGATTGAATGAAATTAGCTTTGATTTTTGTAACGAAGACAAAAATAAATCGTAATCTCGAACTGATTCGGGGTGATCTCTGATGATCCTCGACGATTTACGGGCCATGCCATCGATCGTGATGTTGCTATTAATGCCATACTTATTCAAAACAAGCAAGATTTCTTGTGACCGTGCAACACCAAATGCAGGACACAAAACAATTCCATCATTTTCTAAAACGTTCTTGACTTCATTAATGAAGTCCTTTTCCGTTTCTTCTCGAGGTGGGTGTGTTTCAAGTGCGTAAGTACTTTCAATGAGTAGATAATCAATCGGCGGAAGATCGTGCGAATTATTGATGAAATTTTCCATTACTAATTGAGTTTTCGTTTGGTTCATGTCACCCGTATACAAGATCCGTTTTCCATCAATTTCAAGGAGAATGCAGGCACTTCCTGGAATGTGTCCCGCATCCAGCAACGTCAGCTTCGTATTTTTATGGGAAATCTCGTGGTCATAGTTGAGCATCCGGGTATTCTTGAGAAACCGCCTCATCTCCTCACGCTCAAATGGCAGTAGATCCTTAGAGATACGCAATGTATCATCAATGAGCAAGGCAGTGAGATCTTTTGTAACGGGAGTCATTATGGTTTCAGGTGTTGCTCTCCCACCGTATAACAGGGGTAGACCACAACTATGATCAGCGTGACAGTGTGAAAGTACCACATACTTTAGGTCTTTTGCAGACGGTGTTTTCGGAAACTTCGGGTGTTTTTTTTCCATGTAAATTCCGAAGTCGCATAAGACGGATTTTCCATCAGAGCTCTGAATCTCAACTGCAGAGCCACCAATTTGCCGGCACCCACCGAGAAACTTTATTTCAACCAAGAATCATCATCAACATAACTTAAAATCAATTATCAGTGAAAAAAAGAAAGGAAGTTTTTTTAATTTATTCCCATGTTTCTTTTCAAGCATTGTAAAGTAAAAAAAAATGGCGAAACCGTGTTTTTTAACCATAGAAATTGAGATTTACTTTCGATGGCGCTTTCTTTATACCCAGTTCTTCTTGGATCGTTTCCTTTTCATCGTTGAGTTTAGTTTCCATCACGAGTATGTTATCTTCTGAAAATTCCGTTTCAATGGGCAGGTTGAAATGCTCTCCCATCATCGTGATTAAAGCCATGGATGCCTTCAAATCATAAGTTTCTTGTTGCATCGCCTGATATCCGTCTGTTTCTGCAAGAAAGACCAAACCATCAATATCGTGGTTGCGTTTTGCCAGCGTGGGAATCAGTCCGTTTGCACCAATAACAACACCCTTACCGATTTTTTTCACGTTTCCGCGAGCATATTTTTCAAGAAGTTCTTTATCGGTCGCCGTGGCTTGAATCTTGGCTCCATTTCTTAATTGTTTGCCATCTACAGGAAATCCTCCCAAGGCCATTATCAATTTAACGTTAAATTCAGCCATGACGCTTGCAATGAATGTAGAAAGATGATAAATACCCTTGGGAGACATGGGTTGGGCATCTGCCGTAACCAATAAGACGTCTTGCTTTTCTTCAGGATCTTTCCAATAATAAACCTCTGCCTTTGGCGCATAAAGAAGAGAATCGCTTATGATTGCACCTGCGGGATAATCATCAAAAATTATATCCATTATCTTTTCAGCATTTAACGTGTTAACAAGATGATCGAGACTCATTTTTCCAATGTCTGCCACTCCTGGCATTCCTAAAATACAAAGTGGATTTTTGGGTTCCACTTGCTTCAAATCTTTTCTATTTATTCCTAACATGTCAAAACCTTCCATTTCCTTCAATTGCGTGAATGATTTTTTCGAAGAGGGACATACCCCCTCACCTTGATTTCCAGTGGAACAGGGTTCGGGTTTCTTCATCATGGGTCATCACGCAACTTTTTCTGCTTGAGATCAATAATGATAGAAACATATTAGAAGGTGAGTATGATCGTAGTAGATCCCTGGTAGATACCCTTGTATTCCCAAGATAATACAAAACGAGTCCGACCTAAAATCACCTAGATCTTGAAAAATTCTCTAATAAAGAAGAGAAGAGGGGGTCTGAAATTTTAGAAATCTTTAATGATTTGAAGAAGAGAATTTGCTTGAATCATTAATTTTTTATATGGCAAAATAAAAGATTAAAATAATGCCATCTATGGCATTAGATCCTGTCATTAAAGAATAACTGGGATGTTACAAAAATGAGTGGAGTATCTTCTGAAGTTTTAGACTATTGTAAATCGAAATCCATTACCATTTTTGTTATTTTTCTAATAGGCTTCATACTAAACTACGTGTCAATTTATTTTTCCATTTTTTCAATGATATTTAATTTGATGGGTTTCGGTAGCAAGATGTCCATGCCAATCATCAGATATGTCTTGTTGCCGATGATGTCAACAATTTCACTGGTGGTTACAATTTGTGTTGGGGTTTTAAATTTAATCGCGGTCATCTTACAGTTAAATCTCCTAAAGAATGGATTATATGATTTAATGATGGATGATCACGAAAGTAATTATGGAAATGCCCGGAAATGGTTCAAGTTTGCACCCGTGGTGATGTCGTTTTCATTAGCTATAATGATAATGATGAACGTGGTTTACGATACAGTTGGTTATAGTAGCAACATAATTATATCCATGATAGTTCTCGGGGTGTTAATTTCACTTTTAATCCTACTAATTCCGTTGATATTGTTTGCAATATTTATGATAATCGGTCTGGTATATTATGGCATCTATGTATTCCAACTTGGAGACGATCATGGTGTGACGATTTTTAAGCCTGCAGGTATCTTGATGATTTTCTTTCCATTCATCGGTTTTCTATTGTTATACATTGGAATCAAGAGGCTTTATTGATAAAAAACAAATCTTCTTTTTATATTGAAATGGATGTATCATCTTGTCTCCCCGCAAGAAATCGAAGAAAGAAATCGGAAATTTCGAAGAAGAGACCATGACACTCTTGAGAAAGGGAAAGGAAGCCAATGAATGCATTGATCTTGGGCGCAAATTCTTGAATGACGATCCAAATAGCGCGTTCGACTACTTCCAAAAAGCCTTTGACTTGTATGAAGAAGTTCACAATACGATGGGACAAGCAAATGCCCTTCGTTATCTTGGATTGATTTATGGGCCGATCCAAAAAGACTGGGAAAATTGCCTGGATTGCTTACAACGTGCTTATGAGATTCATGCCAAAGTCAAGAATAAATTATTCATGGGGGAAGAAGTTCATAATATCGGATATTGTTATTTTTATCTCAATAAATATGACGAAGCCATTGAACATTTCGAAAAATCCTTAAGAATTCATCAAGAGTTTGGAAACAACGATAGGGTTTCCGATAGCCTCTCAAACTTGGGCTTCTTGTATAGAAAACTCGGTAATCTTGATAAATCCATTGAATATTATCAGCAATGCTATTCCATCGATTTAGAATTAGGTAATTCACATAAACAGGCTCAAGACTTGATTGACATGGCGGCAGTTCTTAGCATGAAAGGAGATCACGTCGAAGCATTGACTCGATTAGAGGAGGCACATGATGTTCTGAATAAAACTGGTAATGAACTTGGACAAATAAAAGTAATTGAAGAAATTAAAAAAAACATCACTGAGATCGAAAATGAAACGAAACTTTCGCCTAAGATCAGACAGGCTATAGATAGAATCAAGAAAAAGTTTAAGATTTAATTTAAAAATCAAGAAAGAGTGCTTTATTTTCGAGGATAGAAGTATATTGTCAGTTCTCCTTTGTCATCGCCTCTTAAGAAACATTTTGTTTCTTTACAAACGATGTCGTAGTCATTTCCAACGTAGTCTTCGAAGCTCTGAACCGTGGCACCCCCTAATGCCGTAAGGATTTTAGCATATTCCTGATCTTCGAGGTCTTCTCCGGTAATGTGATCGAGACCGACACAAAGAGGGCATTTTTTTAATCCTATTGTAACCTTCGTGATTCCATCTTCTGCTTCTTCGGAAGGGATTAATTTTGGCTTATCAAACAGTTTCCACGTATTCTTGCCTGCTAAAGAGTATAATGCCCAGTCGAGTCTCATTGGTACTTCTGAGATGTCCTTCGATAACAACATTGCCATCTTGAATCCGCCTATGATTGGATTTTCAAGCAAATCCGTCATTAAATCTGCGGCTTCACCCCGTGCCGCATCCCCGAGCACCTTCAGTGCTTTCGGGAGACTTCCGTCCAAAACAGATTGATATTCTTCAATTGTTGCTTGAACGACTAACGATGTCAGAAGAAGGCTGATCTTGTCACTTCGCCTGTAAAAAAGACGCTTTCCCAAATTTGCTAAATGTTTCTTAAACCAACTTAATTTTTCTGGAACCATCTCATTGCCTCCTTTTGACTTTTAATTCAACCTCGCAGTAAGGATCACCGCTCCCCATGCTTTTAATAACACTTGCAGAAAAGGACTCAAACGGAAATACTGAAGGATTTTTTATCGAAATAAGGCTGTTTAAATACCCTTCGATGAATCCCGATACAGGAGAACAATAATGCATTCCTTCTAAGTCCAGTTCAGGCATGTCCTTGCATAACGTGCAATGTTTCGTGTATAAAGTATAGGTCGAGTCTTCCTTATTTTCTTTGATTTTATACTTCGGTCCCCAATAATTCATCATTTCCTTGAGAACTTTCTTAATATTATCTGATTTAGGTGTGTGATATCGCGCAAATTTCGTAGATGTTTTTAACCCAATATTTATCAAGTGTTTGGATGCTTCTGCTGCTCCTTTATTACGGTAAAAGTAAGATAATACTACAGGATACACTATTTTCAATAATAAAGTCGATATTTTTATTTTCTTGAATTCTTGAGGATCTCCTCTAATCGAAAGGTCCCGATCTGTCAATTCAATAATCTCCAAAATCAATTATTTTATAATTAAAATTGATTTTACAATAAATCCTTTTCTAATTATCAATGGTCTGACAGTGAACAGTATCATTTCGTGCACGAACTGGAAGCACAACAGACTTTAAAGCAAACGAAGCTGAACAATTGGTTACTTTTTATTCTGAAATTGAAATAATAATTTTTCTTGCCTTCTCATAAATTACTGCATTCAGCCACATTATTTCTGAAAGTTTTTCCAGGGAAGAAAGAGCGTCTTCTTTTTTTAGGATTCCATCCTTGACTGATTTTATTATCAAACCAATGCTACCAATTATGTCAATTCCCATTGCTTTAGCAAAGCTTCTAGCTGACTCATCGTCAATCAACAAGAGCAAATTTAATTCTTTTGCGAGCATTATTGCTTTAAAATCCATTTTAGATCCTTTTCAAGCTCTTTTTCGTCATAGTTGAACGGAATGTTTCTCATTCGAATTTCTTCTAATGCTTCTCGATATGTTATCCTTGCAATCTCAGCAGCCTTCCACAATGAGACTTTTTTTTCCCGATATATTTCCATTGCCTTTTTTATCCTATGTTTTTTCAAGGATTCTTGGATGAACCTCCGAATAATAGTCCCTTTATCTATTTATTCCTCCTTGCTGATCTTTTCTAATTCATCGATGATTTCTTTTGAAAGTCTAACGGAAGTCGTGATCATTTTCATAAACGATATAATCTATCGTAATATTTTAGTTTTTCTTAAAAATTGAGACTTTAGACAAATTAAATGTTTTTTTCGTCAATCTGGGAATAGAATGGAGAAGTACGTTATTCGTGATTTGTAAAAACAAGAAAAGATCTTTTTATCGAAAAAAAACATCAGTTCTGCCTTTTCTCCATAAAAAGAATAAGATTAAAAAATATATATTTAGTCATTTATATGGATATCCGATAATTAACGATTTTTGGGAACTCTGATGGCTTTGGACAAAAAAGACTTGAAAAGAATTTTTAAGGAAGAGCATTATAAGGTCAAGCTCTTTGATGAGAATGGATTTATTCGAAAGCAGTGTCCGATCTGCAAGGATTATTTCTGGACTCTAAATCCTGAAACTGAAATCTGTGGTGATACGCAATGTTTGGGCGGTTATTCTTTCATTGACCTTAAAAGAAAGTCAGATTGGGACTTTCACAATACTGTTAAACGATGGTGTGATTTTTTCGAAAAAAATGGACACAAGCGAATCCAAGAGTATCCCGTAGTAGCGCGTTGGCGCCCTGATCTCTATTTTACAATCGCTTCTATTGGATGTTTCCAGCCCTATGTATTGAATGGTACCGTGCCTCCGCCTGCCAATCCATTGGTCATCCCTCAGCCTTGCATCCGGTTCGGAGGAAAAGGATTTAATGACATTGACAACGTGGGGAAGACAGGACGTCATCTTACTTCATTTATAATGGGAGGACAGCACGCCTTCAATTCTAAGAAGCAAGGTTTGAAAGGTTATTGGATGGACCGATGCATAGACTTGGACTTTCGATTCCTCACGGAAGTCTTGAAAATAAATCCCGCTGAAATCACGTTGAGAGAAGATATTTGGATGGGTGGAGGTAATTTTGGTCCTTGTTTGGAATCTTTTTCGAAAGGACTTGAAATCGTAAATAGTGTATTTATGCAGTATGAAATCCTTCCTGATGGGTCATACCGGCAAATGGACATGACCGTTGTTGATGTGGGGTGGGGCGTAGAAAGAGTAGGCTGGTTCGCAAGCGGAACTCTCACGGTGTACGAAGCAACGTTTGGACCGATCTTAGAAAATTTAAAGAAATCCGTTTCCATCAACATAGATGCCGATATTTTAGAGAAATATGCCCGTATCTCTGGATTATTAAACGTGGATGAAAATGAAAGAATTGATGAAACGAGAAGACGAATTGCTCAACAATTAGGGCTTTCTTATGACGTAATGCAAGAACAACTCGGTCCTTTAGAAGCCCTATATGCCATAACCGATCATGTTCGAACGTTGGTTTTTTCAATTGCTGATGGCGCATTCCCCTCGAATGTTGGTGGAGGATACAATCTCCGAATGATCCTGCGGCGAGCCATCACGCTGAATGAATTATATAACTTAAACATTGATCTTGTCAAGCTTAGCTATGATACCATTAGTTATTTTAAGAAAACGTATACTCGTTTGGCAAACGCAAATGATATAATTGAAGACATTTTAAAGACCGAATTTCAAAGATTTACTGATTCTCGTAAAAAAGGGAAAAAATACGTAGAACGACTCTTAAAAGAGAATAAAACAATTGATACGTCAAAATATCTCGAATTATATGAGTCTCGGGGAATTCCACCTGAAGTTGTTAAAGAAATTGCCCAAAAACAGGGTAAAAAGGTAGAAATTCCGAGTGATTTCTATGTAGCACTTGGAGAACTCAAAGAACGATCGAAAAAATCAGAAGAAGAACAACCATTTGAGAAGCAATTTAAGGGAAGAATCGATGACGTGCCCGGTACCAAGGCACTATACGTGAAACATGATTATGATGTTGATTTCGAAGCAAAAATATTAAAAATTCTTGACGATCGTTTCATCATTCTCGATCAAACGCTGTTTTATCCCACGAGTGGCGGACAGCTTCACGATACGGGCACGATCGAAGGTCTTGAAGTAGATCGCGTGGAAAAAATCGGGGAAGTCATTATACATCAACTCGCTGCACCTACAAAAAAAATCAAAATGGGACAAAAAGTAAAAGCCAAGATTGACTGGTCTCGTCGAATCGCCCTGATGCGAAACCATACGGCAACACATGTCGTAAATGCGGCAGCGCGCAAGGTACTTGGGAATCACGTTTGGCAAGGTGGTGCTGAGAAGCGACCTGAACGTGCACATCTAGATATATCTCATTATAAAGCTGTTTCTCGGGATGAGTTACGGCAAATAGAGCAAGTTGCAAATGAAATTGTTTTGAAAAACATCCCAATTAACAAAACCGAGCTCATCCGAACAGAAGCAGAACAAACTTATGGTTTTGGCATCTATCAAGGTGGTGCGGTTCCGGGAAAGATGCTCAGGATCGTTAATATTGACGGCACGGACGTTGAAGCGTGTGGTGGCACGCACTTGAATCGCACTGGAGAAATCGGATTCATTAAAATGCTCGGAGCACGACGAATTCAGGATGGTGTGGTTCGCTTGGAATATGCAGCAGGAATGAGTGCCATCCTTCAAATTCAAAAAATGGAACGCTTGCTTGAGACAACGGCAGATATCTTCAAGATCGGTAAGACTGAGGTTCCTGAAAAAGTTAAAAACATACAAGGTGAATGGAAAAGACTCATCAAGGAGAATGAACGATTACAAAAAGAACTTTTCGGTGTCTTAGCCAAGGATCTTGTTCAAAATTCTCTTGAATTGGATGGATTCGAATTCATTACTAAAAATTTTCCCGAATATACCATTCCAAATCTTCGAGAGTTGGGTAATGTCCTGTTGAGTCTTGATGAAAACGTGATCGGCGTGCTATTTGCAGGTACCGAAAAACCTAACATGCTAATAATCGTTGGAAAGGCAGCTCAGAAAAGAGGACTTAATGCCGGAAAATTAATCAAAGACATTTCAAAAGAATTTGGAATAAAAGGTGGTGGAAAAGCAAATATGGGTCAAGCTGGAGGCTTCACTACTGAGAATATTACTGCCATCATTAAAAAAATAAAAGAATTGGTTCAGAGTTTTTCTAAATCTTGATCATTCAATAAAAATTCCTGGCTTGCCAGGTTCTGCAACTTTCGCTTTTTGATGGTTCGATTTCTCGGCTTCTATGACTTGTACGATGCCTGCATTTATCTCCTTCTTTATGAAATCAATGCTTTCTGATAATATTCCCAATTCTAACTCTCGGTCTTTCGGTTGCTTGCTTTCTAAATCCGGAATTTTCATCAATTTTCCGGCATACTTTGACACTTCTTTTCCCATTTTTCGCATTGCAGGATCTTTCATGACTCGTTTCATCAGATCTTTTTTGTTTTGAAGTGCTTCATTGTAAACTTTGTATTTCCATTCTTGAGCAATGAAGAGTTGTACTTTTTCTGGCTTGGTCTTCTTTGTCAATTTAATGATTTCTCTCAAATCATCCAAGACCTCACTTAAAAATCTCTCACCCTTTTCCAAATCTTCATTAATGAGAGTTTCATCCGCCGTGGGCCAATCAGAGTTAAAAATAAAGTCATCATGTCCCCAGATCTCCCAAATTTCTTCACACACGTGGGGAATGATCGGTGCCATGAGTTTTACCATGGTTTCTGCCGCAATTCTTAAAACATCGGAGGGCTGTTTCGTGCGACGTTGGTACCAACGAATGTCATTGAACAGGCTAAAGAAAGACTCCTGAACCACGAGCCGGGTTTGAAGACGTTCATAATGACGCGTTGCATTTTTAATACGTTTATGAATTTGACTTAGAAGCCAATTATCAATTACCTGATGTTCTGTGGCGAGATCTGATAGTGAGGTCGCAAAAGAATAGAATGAATCAATTCGTCTTCGAATACCATCTAGATCACGTGCTCTCCAATCAGGATCATTTAAACCCTGCGTAATATAGCCTAATTCCATTCTCGTAGCATCTGCGCCGTATTTTTCCAAAGCCTCATCCATCGTGATGAACATTCCACGCGACTTGCTCATCTTTCCGCCTTCTACTTGAATCATGCCGTTTACACCTATAGCTTGAGGCCACATCTCTTCGGGCCAAATTGCAGTATGTTGAAAGATGCAGAACGATAAATGGTTATATATCAATTCTTTTGCTGAATTCCTCAAATCCATGGGATACCAATACAGAAATTCCTCGCGCATTTGCGTGATTAAATCTTCCGAAATTCCCGACTTTTTCGCCACATTCTTTAACTTACCCTTATTTAGGAATATGTAGTCAAATAATTCTCGGGTTAAGTTCTCGGGCGTGATGTTGTTCTTTTCATCGTAGATGTACTTTGCAATGGTGTAATAACTCATGTAAATCGTAGAATCGGAGAGTGTTTCAACGATCCAATCTTCATCCCAGGGTAAAGGAGTTCCCAATCCTGAGCGCCGCACGCATGCCTTATCCATCAGCCAGTCAAATGTATAAGCGAATGCGGCACGTCCTTCGTCAGGAAAGACCTTTTTGGTTTCAAGCCAATGGTGAACCTTTGCCTTCCATTCTGGGTCACCATATGTCAAAAACCATTGATTTTCAAGAATTTTTATGATATTTCGCGTGTTGCATCGACAAATCACGATGTCTGATGTTTCCCATAATGAATCTGCAATGCCTAACTCTTTAAAATCTGCAATTAATATGTCTTTAATTTCTCGCACGGGCGTGCCTTTATATTTCCCTGTATTTTCTTTAAGGATTCCTTTATGGAATTCCTTCTTGTAAATTTCACTCGTGGCTTTTTCTGTCTTCGGGTCTAACTGATTTTTGATTCCCATTCTTTCTACAATATCAATGGCAGGGTGTTCTCCTAACCCTTCTGTTTCAATCAAGGAGATTGGTTCAAGTTTCTCGATGATTTCTGGATCTAGTCCGAATTCCTTCGAAATCTCGGGATGATCTCTCAAATCTTTCTGGGCAATCCAATCGAAAGGAGCATGGCTCGGAACTGACATGACGACTCCTGTCGTGTGTTCTGCATCCACGAAGGACTTACCTTCATACCATGCTGGAATGATCATGACCTCATTCTTTAGCAGGGGATTTGTGCAAGTTTCACCAATGAACTCTTTCCCTTCGTATTCTTCCAAAACCTTAACCTTTTTATTTTGATCTATCAATTTCTGTATCGTTGCTTTACTCACGATCCATTTTTCTCCGTTAACATCTACCTTGACGTATTTGGCTTTCGGATGTATCCACATTGCTACGACACCGAAGATTGTTTCGGGGCGAAGCGTTCCGGGAACGAAATATGCATCTCGTTTACTGCTGTAGAATTTAAGGAGCGTGAATTCAACGGGCGTGGACTGTTCTCCCACCAGTCGATCATGATCGCCTGTTGGCGAAAGACAATTAGGACACCAAATTACAGGATGAGTCCCTAACCTGACATATCCCAAGTCTTTCAACGTTAAATATTGCCATCTGATGAATTGCTTATAGCGGGGTTCAATTGTGGTGAACTTGCGCCGCCAATCTACTGAGAACCCAATTCGCTTAATCGAGGATATTCCTCTATTTTTATAGTATTCAACGATATACTCAGGATCCGAAAATTTCTCAACTTCCTCTTTAGGAATTCCTCCCTTAATTAAAATCGAAATTTGTTTTTCTTCCCCTTCTTTCACGCGCTTGGCGACGCCCACAATGGGTTCTCCCGTCGCGTGGAATGCAAACGGCCAAAGCGAATTATAACCATTCATGAGCTTATATCTATTATAAATATCCACCTGAGTTGCCGTAAGAGCATGTCCTAAATGTAATGGACCGTTCAAATAAGGATATGGAAATGTCACGAAACATTTTTTCTTTTTTGGATCGGGATCTCTTTCGTATAGCCTTGCTTCGTCCCACTTTTTCTGCCATTTTTGTTCAATTTTTTTCCAATCGACCATGTTCTCAACCTCATGAGAAAACTGCCACTCATTCTTATCTCAAGCTGAAAAAATGATTTTAAGTTTTTTCAATCTGATTATTGAATCAACTAAAAAATATCCATTCTTCAAACTTCTAAATGAAAAAAACTGATTTTTAATTCCTCGGCTAAAAATGATAATAAATCAAAGATTTTTGAACTTTTTTCAATGATAATACCGTCTGAGGAAATGATTATTTCGCCGCCTGAGATGACCGTGCTATCCGGAAACTTGACGGCTCGTGCTTCCCCTAAAATTTCACGTTTTTCGAGTTGTTCTTGCACGAAAGCTGCCAATTTTCCCGAATTGCTGATCGGTTTATCGAAGAAAAAATTTAGTGATTTCGGTTGTAGTTTCTGTAATGAATCTAATATTAAGCTAAGTGCTTTTTTCGTGGTTTCTGTCAGTTTAAACTTGTACCGAGAGCCGTAGATATCTCTTATAAAACCATCATCACAGTGAAGTAAGTGCTCACCCCTGAGCATGACTTCCGTTCCGATTAAAACGTTGTAGCCATCAATGGAGATTGTCTTATCTCGCAGTTCTTCAGGAGCCACTTTTTTATTTTGACGTCGGGAGAGTTCATCGTCCGAATGTATCATTCTAAACAGGAGATTTCGTTCATCTGAGGTCAGGTGATGATGGTCGCCCACGAATTTTAGAGCACCCTTTTTTTTGTATCCGCGATTCAACAAAAATTTATATTCTTTGGCGGCAACTTGAAGTACTTTTCGATTTTCCATGTAGAACGATCTAATTACCATTGATTTATTTCTTTATCAATTTTGACGACCAAAAAATTCTGAATCGGTGAATTTAAAAAAGTAAAAATTTCTTTTATTCAAATACGAAACTTGGTTAAGATGATGAATGCTCATCGTGGTCCCGTAGCATAGCCTGGATAGTGCGCCAGCCTTCTAAGTTGGATATCGAGAGTTCAAATCTCCCCGGGACCGCCACGCATTTTATTTTTGAGGGCTTGATTTGGAAGTATATTGCATTTTAGTACCAAAGAATCTGGGTGAAATTGTTCGTAAAGAAGTATTGCAAGAGGGTCTGTTACACGCTACTCTAAAAATCAAGCCGAAGGGTGAAAAACTTTTAATCCCATTGAAATCTGCTCCTGCTGACGATCTAAAGAATAATCTCCAAAAAATATCTCCTGAAATTTCCTTTGTTAAAGAAAAAATGGAAATTCCTATTACTAATAAACAAAAATCCTTTAGAGACTTACTGAAAGATAAATTACCTCCTGAAAAAAATGCATTCATTCCACGTTCATTTGACATCATTGGAAATATTGGCATCCTTGAAGTTCCTGATGATTTAAAACCTCACGCAAGAGTATTGGCAGAAACGCTAATGACACGGATTCCTCACTTGAAATCTGTCTACGAAAAGGCAGGAATCGTTGAGGGCAAATATAGAACAAGAAGGTTCAACTTTTTGGCGGGAATCGATGATCCCGTGACAATCCACAAGGAAAATCACTGTCAATTCAAAGTAAACATGATGAAAGTCTATTTCAATCCACGTCTAAGTACAGAACGCGCACGTATTACATCAATGATACATCCAAATGAAGTGGTTCTCGATCTTTTTGCTGGGGTTGGTCCCTTTTCGATACAGATCGCAAAAAAAGGTGCAATTGTTCACGCAATCGACATTAATCCCGATGCCGTGGAATTACTTAAACAAAACATTTTACTGAATAAAGTCGAGAACCACGTGGTGCCCCACCTTGGTGATGCACGGGAGATCGTTCCTGAAAAACTCCGCGGAAAATTCGATTTCGTCATAATGAACCTTCCAAAGGAAGCAATCAAGCATCTTGACATCGCAACCATGTCCCTGAAAAAAAACGGAGGAACGATTTTTCTCTATCATGAAGTTAACGATGAAGAAAATATGGATGATTTAATAAAAAAGCTTTTAGATCCCGTAAAAAAACATGGTTTTATTAACGCACGCGTGAACTCCGCGAAAAAAGTCCACAATCTTGCTCCATATCGATGGCAAAAATGCTTTGAGATTATCGTTTCATAAAAGTTCCAGAATCGTGAATTCGCATTCTAATCTTGTATCAGGGTTTTTCAATAATTGAATGAAATCTCTCGGCAAATCTTTGGCGGCCTTGTCAGCCCAGATCATGACTGTTCGAGGACACGTGAAAAAACTTTTCCTGATGACAATATCTGTAGGGTGTGCATATGACAGGTTAGGATCTCCTTTACCAGTGATCACGACTTCCCTATCTTCAATTCGTAAATTGCATTGAATGTATCTTTCCTCTTTTGCAAGTCGTTTAAAATCTTTGTTAAAATCCTTTAATGCTTTCGTGGCTTTAACTCCAATTATGCAATCTCCTTGAAGCGTCAGGTCACTATCTTTTGTCATTTCGATTGTCGTGGGATGTTCTCCCAAAACATTAACGTGTCCATTGCATTCAAGTTTTTCAACCGCTAAGATTTTCAACTATACTCCCCATCTTTTTTTGTCTGGATGATCTATGAAGTTTTTGCTTAAATGCTTGTCGTTGGCTCTGCCGATATTGAACAGGACGGAAGTTGGGAAATTCAAAAAAATAAAAATCGATTTTTCAACTTTGAAATCCGTGCTCTCCTATTAGTGGAACGAATGCAACACCGCCTTTATTTTTTCGCACGATTTTTTCTCCATGCCGCTCAACTAACACGAGTTCCTGATACATTTTTTGTTTTCCCACGGGAATGATTAGTTTTCCCTTATCAGCAAGTTGTTTTTCGAGAGGAGGAGGAACTATTGGACCTGCAGCCGTGACGATAATTCTATCATATGGTGCCTTTTCGGGATATCCTAAAGTACCATCACCCAAGATGACTGTTACTCTCTCTCCATAGCCGTTTCTTTCTAGGTTCTCACGTGCAAATTCAACAAGCTCCGGCTTGCGTTCAATGGTATAAACATGACCTCTTATAGAAGCACCTTCTGGACAAGCGAGTTCCGCAAAAAAAGCCGCGTTGTATCCCGATCCCGCTCCGATTTCCAATATTTTATGCCCTGCCTGAATTTCTAAAAGCTCTGCATAGATAAAGGAAATGTGCGGTGCAGAGATGGTTTGTCCGTGTCCAATCTGTAAGGGCGTATCCCTATACGCCTTATCTCTTTGATTTTCTGGAAGAAAATTCTCACGCGGAACTTTTAAGAATGCCTGACATACTTTCTCGGTTTTTGCGGTGCCTGAATGTCGATACCGTTTTAATAAGTTGAGTTTTTCTTCTTCGATTTCCATCCGCTTCCTTATTTCGACCGATCGTGAATGCTTAAATTTAAAATGATAAAATATCCTTTTTTGCATGCAAAATGGATCTTAATCATTCATGCATGATAAAGAAATACGTAATAAACAAAATTAAATATTCTCATGGTTTCTTTTCAAGATGTAAAAAATCGCTTTGTTTGGAGACTTTTACTTGAAGATATTAGACTTGTCACGTGATGAAATCATCCGGGCTGCCAAAAAGGGTGAAGTGACGCTAGCGGTTTTTGGAGCCGGCAAGTTAGGATTACCTGTTGCACTGGCTTTTGCAAATGCAGGATTAAATGTCATTGCAGTAGATTTAAATCAAAGTATTGTTGATAAAATCAATCATGGAGAAAATCCGCACGTATTTGAACCTAGAATGGATTCAATTCTTCAAAAATGCGTGAAAAAACGAAGGATAAAAGCAACTACGGACCCCGTCCTTGCTTCCAAGAGTTCGGATGTTAAGATGATCTTGATTCCGACCGTCACGGATGAGAATCACCAATTGGATTTAGGACCGTTAAAAAGCGCATTGGAATCAATAGGAAAAGGTCTTTCAAAGGGAGATATCGTGATACTCGAAAGCACGGTGCCACCGGGAACGACCGAAAGTTTCGTCAGGAATGAATTGGAATCGGTATCTGGCTTGAAAGCGGGAAGCGATTTTGGCTTATCTTTTAGTCCTGAAAGAGTTTCTTCCGGTCAGATCCTTAAAAATTTAATTGAGGATTATCCTAAAATCGTAAGCGGAATCGATAAACGAACAACTGAAGCTGTTGCTGCATTTTATGCGGTTGTCGTGAAAAATAAAATCATTAAAGTATCGAATCTAAGGACTGCCGAAGCCATTAAA
Organism: Candidatus Helarchaeota archaeon; assembly: GCA_029838215.1. Lineage (GTDB taxonomy): Archaea > Asgardarchaeota > Lokiarchaeia > Helarchaeales > RDOG01 > JALGVI01. Next base: position 53,788 of record JALGVI010000003.1, read on the forward strand.
GTATTCAAGGGAATTTATCGGGATGTAAATATCGCTCTTGCCAATGAATTTGCGAAAATTGCTGATGACCTTAATATCGACGTTATAGAAGTCATTCACGCCGCCAATACCGAACCATATAGCCACATACATCTTCCAGGAGCAGGTGTAGGGGGACATTGCATTCCCGTGTATCCTTATTTCATCATGAATTTAGCCGAACTTAAAGGAAAAACAATGCCGAAATTAACACGAATTGCTCGAGATATAAATGAATCAATGCCTTTATACACGATTTCATTAGCTAAAGAGGCACTCAAGGCAATTAATAAAAATTATGAAACGTCCAAAATCTCGATTCTGGGATTAACATACAGGGGTGGTATCAAAGAAACACGGAACGTTCCTGCTTTTGACATCATTGACCACTTGAAGGCGAATCAAATTGATTTCAAGGTATTTGATCCCGTCTTGACACCATCAGAGAGCAAGATCATTTTTGACATTGACGCTGAAGAAACTTTGGAAGCGGCTTGCAAGGGGCGAGACGTGCTCATTTTTCTAACGGATCATGACGAATTTAAGAAAATTGACTTGAAATGGCTTGCTAATTTAATGAATTCGCCCGGAATCATTATTGACGGTCGACAAATTTTCGAACCGGTTAAAGTTCAGGAAGCGGGTCTGCGCTATAAGGGAATTGGACGAATTCAAAATCAATGAAACGGCAATTAAAATAAATTTTTATTTCGCCGTTTACAATTAATATGTATCGTAAACGGAGATAAATTGATGAAAAACATCGCCTCTCGCATCCACAAAGAATTAGAAGCAGACATTGAGGAATTCATGAAAGAAAGAGGGTTGGATAAATCGTCGGCAATTAGAATAATACTACAAATAGGAATAGCCGAGTGGAAAAAAAACAGGGCAATTGAGTTATATAAGATTAAAAGGATTACTTTATGGAAGGCTTCTCAAATGGCTGGTCTTTCTCTCAGAGAAATAATCGAAGAATTAAATCGCCGAAAAATCCCGATAAACGTTACAACTCAGGAAATTATTGAAGACATAAAAGCTGCTAGTGAGGCAGAATCGTAAGTTGCAAAAAGCGAAGAAATCTAAAAAATCATTTATATTAAATGCCACTCCTTTGATATTTCTTTCAAAAATTGGTTTTTCAAGCATTTTGAATGAATTCAAAGAAGAAAAGTTCACGACTCCGTTAGTTAAAGAAGAAGTCGTGACTAAAAGAAAGGAAATTGGTGTCCCGGATGCGGTTGTCATCGAAGCAATGATAAAAAATGGCATTTTGAAAGTTAGGACACCGACACAAAATGATTTCATCAATGTATTAAGGCAAGTTCCAGAGCTCCACGAAGCAGAAATTCAAGTTCTTGCTTTAACAAAAGAAATTAATGGGATAGCGATCTTAGATGATACAGTCGCCAGACAAGCTGCCATTGTATTCGAAATTGAAGTTCATGGAACTGCATATTTACTTTTAAGACAATATTTCATGGGTTTTTTATCAAAAAAGCAAACAATCACTGCATTAAACAAGATGATTTCTGTTGGATGGTGGATTTCAGCTGGTGAATATGTGAAAATATTAGAAGAACTCGATGACGATGAATATATTCATAAAAATTTATAAACTTGAGTCTTGAATTCAATTTAATTAATTCAAATAAAGCAAAAGAACTGATTTTTTATGGTTAGAACCGGCGTTATATATGATGATTTATATCTAAACCACGAAACAGGTTCTCATGTTGAGAGTAAAGAGCGCTTGATTGAAACAAAGAAGTTGTTTGAAGAAAATAAAATCTTTCAAAAAGATGGAATTGTTCATGTCAAGCCCGATCCTGCACCATTAGACGTGATCAAGCTAGTTCATCACGATTATTATATCGAAAAAGTGAAGGATCGTTGTGAGGCTGGTGGAGGCTGGTTAGATGGCGATACAATCACGTCTCGAGATTCCTATGAAACTGCATTGTTTGCAGTTGGTGGACTTACAAAAGCTGCGGACCTGATAATGTCAAAAGAAATTAATAATGCATTTGGGGCTGTGCGTCCTCCTGGGCATCATGCTGGGGAAGGTGCTGCACGAGGTTTTTGTCTCTTTAACAATGTCGCAATTCTCGCCCGATATTTACTCAAGAGATATGATGAAATCCAGAAGGTTCTCATCGTTGATCATGATGTTCATGCGGGGAATGGAACCTCGTATACTTTTTACAATCAGCCTGAAGTTCTCTTATTCAACTTGCATCAGCATCCCCAGACTTTATATCCCGGGACGTGCTATTTAGACGAAATCGGAGAAGATAAAGGGAAAGGCTATAATGTCAACATGACAGTCATGCCTGGAACATCCGACATGGAATATATCAATCTAATTGAAGAATTGCTCATTCCTATTGCTTCTCAATTTGAACCTGATTTCGTGCTTGTTTCTGCAGGGTTTGATGCTCATCACAGCGATCCTTTAGCAAGCGTTAATCTCACATTAAATGGATTTAAAGAAATTATCCAGCGCGTGAATGAAATTGCGAAAAAGCACTGTAACGGAAGACTGATGATCACGTTAGAAGGCGGCTATAATCTCAACGCGGTCTCGAAGGGCATTCTAACAGAAGTTTGTGTATTAAACGGTCTGTCTGATTTTGAGTTTGATGACAAGAAAATCACGGCTTCTTCGCAAATTCAAAGTTATAATTTAAAACTAATTCAAGAGGCAAAAGATCTCTTTAAACCCTTTTGGACTTTCAAATAATATCTTTCTTTCTTTTTTCAAACAATTGCCTAATTATTCTTTTGCTTTCAAATTGAAATGCTTTTAGAGTAGGTTTCGGGTCTGTCCACCACAAGTTCGATTTTGTTTTCGGATTTAAACAATCAAGCAAGACATCCCAGATTGCTTTTGGATTGTCAATGACATGGATGGCTTCACCACTCAAAGGCCAATGATATCTTAAATTCACTCGATAGTCTTTTGAAAACGGTATATTTTTCCCCAAAGCATTATTGACTGCAAGCACGGGAAAATTGACTCCACTTGCTATTGCCAACTCCAAAGATCCCCAAAATTTGGCATTTATTTCCATTAAATAAAGTTGCTTGGTCTTGAAATCACGCTTGAATTCCACCATTGCGATCCCGTCCCATTGTAATGCATCTAGGAGTTTTTTACCCGCTTCCATCAAATCTTCCTCATAGATGCTTTCTGCACAACAACTCGCGCCTCCTGATGCGGGAAATTCCCTAATCCTACGATGCATGAAAATGCGCTTGCATTTTCCTTTCTGATACAAAGCAAAGAAACCACATCCCTGTCCACTGACATATTGCTGAATGAGTGGAAAATGCGTGTTAAAACTCGGATCATTACCTATAGACTCTTCAAGACTCTTCAATAGGTGTTTTTTGGTCATTGCATAAATTGGCTTAGCTTTAAATAATTCATGCCTCCCTTTTACCACGAGTGGAAATTTAAATTCATCCAAGTGATCCTTTACTTCTTCAATTGATTTTAAATCCCATGTTTTCGGCGCAGTAATGCCTTGTCTGATTGCGAGTGAAATCGTAGCAGATTTGTCAAAGCATTTTTCTAACTTGCTTAAAGAGGGAAATGGTAACCGTGCATGTTTTTCAATTTCTTTTTTGTATTCGGCAAGAAAATAAACCGACCGTCCGCCAATGGGTAAAATTACTTCATAATCTGATCGTTCAAGGAATTTAAGAAAATTTTTCAAGTAATTCTCATTGAAAAAGGACTGATCATACGTGATTTTTGAAAAGAAACGTGAGAATCTCGTCAGGCTGTTTTTAAAACCAATGCCATCGACTTGGAACCCTGCTTTATTTAATGCACGTGCTGCTCCTAAAGCGTGCTTATAATTTGCATCCGTGATCAATACTTTTTTTCGTGTTGTCATTTTTTAACTCATCATTTTTAATAGATGGCCCGCTTCCTTGAGTATGATCTGTTCAAGAGCCAGCTTTACGGCATTTGGTGATCCCGGCAGGCAAAAAATTACCTTTCCCTTGTACGTGCCTGCAAGTGCCCTTGAAAGCATGCTGGCAGTTCCAATTTCTTTATAGCTCAGGTAACGAAAGAGCTCTCCAAATCCATTAATTTCCTTCTCAAGAAATGGTCGAATGGATTCAATGGTAACATCTCGCGGGTTAATTCCTGTTCCTCCTGAAAAAATTAGAATTTCTATCGTATTCATTAAGGGATTTTGAAGTATCTTTTTTATTTTTTCTTTTTCATCAGGAACAATTTCGAACCATGCAAGTTCTTGCTTATCTTCCTCCAGAATTTGCCGAACTTTTGGAATAGTTTCATCCGTAAGTTGTTTTCCCTGTTTCAATTCAAGATAACGAGAGTCACTTACTATGACCAAGCCATATCTAATGGTCTTCTTCACATTCTTTTTATGTTTCAAGTGAACCATTTCGTGCTACTCCGGTTCTTTTTAAAGATCCTGCTTGATTTTTTCAATAACCAAGATGTCCGAAATTTTGGTATTGGGATATTGTCCATTTTCGTCCTTTTCTAAATATTTTGTCATGTCCCAAATCGTTAGGAGCGCGATCTCTACTCCCATGAGAGCCTCTAATTCAACTCCTGTCTTGGCAATTGCTTTTACTTCTACAAAAACATTGATGAATTTCTCTTCAATTTCGAAAGAAACATCCACGCTCATGATTGGAATTGGATGTGCTAAAAAAATAAATGCAGGAGTCTGCTTAACTGCATTCACGGCAGCCAATTCTGCATTCGCCAACACGTCCCCTTTTTTGATTTTATTTTCTTTTATGGTATTTATTGTCTCTTTCTCTAGAAATATTGTGCCTCTTGCCCGAGCCACTCTTAAAATGTCTTTTTTTTCCGAAATATCAATCATTGAAGTCCGTGACGTGCGCATGTTTTCCGACCTTTTTTTTCAAATTCTGTTTCCAAAATACATTTTTATAATATCTATTTCTTAATAAACCAAGTTAAATATAATGCTTCGATTTGTCATGGATCTTTTCGGGGGTTCGAACCCAATTGCAGAAAGTGGCGACGCCGGAAGAAGATAAAGGAAAAGTGATTTTAAAAGTTGCAGCATATGCGAAAATAGTTCTTCATTGCTCTCGTTTTGCAAATGCAAAAATACCGAAGGGAAAATGGAAAGAAGTCTATGGATTTCTAGTTGGTACCATCAATGGCGATGATGTTATTGTCAATGATGCAGTTCCAATGACTCACGGTGGTTCTACTGAAGTAGAGTTTGAAGAAAAGCATTACATTGAAGCTGCCGAATTGGATGCACGATTAGCCGAAACCGGAAACGATTTTATAGTCGGTTGGTATCACAGTCATCCCGGATTAGACGTATTTTTCTCATGGATAGATGTTCGAAACCACATGGGATTTCAAGGACCTAATCCTAAAAGTATTGGACTCGTGTTTGATCATACGAAGCTATCCAATCCCGGCGACTTGGGGTTCGAAATATATCGAATCAAGGAAATATCTCCTGATTCGGGTTACTATGAAGTGAAGTGGGTAATTCCTGACATGAGCGAGGAAGTGTTTGCTAAGACTTTATTTAATCTTTCCACGCGCTCAACTGAACAAAAACCTTTAATTGAAGAATATGGTGAAGATGAAGCAATGGAACTTGTTCCGCTCACACCAGTTCAAACTAAAATAAGTCTGATCGAGCCATCGCAACAAATGGAACTTGCTCCTCAAACAAAAGAAACTGAAAAGGCAATTGAGAAGCTCGAAAAAGCTCTTGAATTCAGTAGGAATGAAAAATACGAAAAAGCCGTGGATCTAGCCATAAGTGCTGTACGGGATTTTGAAAAATTAAATGATATCGGACGTGCTACTGACGCATATGTTCAGATAGGCGGTATTTTTCTAGATTATTATGAAAAAAACAAGCAAATTAGAACCGATATTTTCAGTCATAAGCGTGCTCCAACCATCTCTGATGCCGATTCAATGATCAATTTTGCCAAACTGCTTAACATCACGTCGAAACAGATTGACTTCAATAAAACTGGACTGGAAAATGAAATTAAAGGTGTTTCTGGAGAAATGGTCAGGGTTCTCGATGTCAGGATTCAAATTGCAAATATTTTAATTGAAGCATCATCTGTTTGCCAAATTTTATCCCGAAATGCGAGAGATAATCGCGATTTAGACGGACAGGTAACCTATCTTACAAAAGCGAACAATGCCTTGAGTACAGCACTCATATTTTTAAGGGCAGTTGAAGACCAAAAGGATCTCGTTGAAAGAATTTTTGATTTGGATAAATTAACGAGTGATATAAGCCAAGCGCAAGCACGCATCCAAGAGTTACACGGATTAAAACAATTCCTTAATGTTAAACACATCGAAGCGGCTAATTTGTTCGCTGGTGCAGCACGGATTGCTGAAGATGGCTCAAATGCAATCAAGACCGAAAAATTCCAAAAATTATTGCTCGCCTACTCTAAAACACTTCAAGGCAGAGCATATCACATGGTTGCTGAAAATGAAAAATACCTAAAAAGAAACATCTGTAAATCCGTCGGCTACTATCGATTGGCTCAAAATTTCTTTGAGGATGCAAGGACGCTATATCCTCCCTGGGCAAAGAGCGATATCGATAAAAACCAGGGCTTCTTTAATGAAGTTGAACATCAAATTCAAATAGGATATAAAAAATGCCTTGAAAGTGGAAAAACTCCCATGGAATTTCCACTGTCAAAAGAGATTGAAATTCCTGGCAAGATTATTTTATCGCAACCGGAACCCTTATTCTTTCCCTAAAGGGAAATCGTATAACGTGGTGTAAATTGGACCTGCTCTTGTCAATTGACTTTTTTTTAATTGAAAGCTATTGACTTGCATGGTTCCGACTTCTTCAGAGTGTTTTTGATGCTCCATTAATTTCGTAATCAGGGCATTGCGATTCCGTCCGCTTCTTACCCTTCCAATGGTTAAATGGGCTTGAAAACGCTTTTCTCTTTTTATCCCATACCGTGAAACCGTAGAATCTATTTGTTTCGAGAGATCCATGACTTCATTTTTTCCTTTATCAATACCGATCCAAATTACCTTCGGAAATGCGGGTTTTGGAAAAGATCCAACACTTTTAAATTCTATTTCAAACGGTTTGATGGATATTTTCTTTACATCTTCAATGATGTCCTGTAATACTCTTTCTTCGACATCCCCTAAAAATTTAAGAGTTATGTGAATGTTTTTGATTTCAACATATTTAACGTGGGCATTGGTTACTCGAAACTCCTCTTGGATTTTACCAATGTTTGACAATATGTTTTCATCAATAACTTCTATGGCAAAAAAACTTCTCAACAATACCAATTTATCACGCTCTTCCATAATTTCGTTTTTGACTGATTTTTTTTATCTTTATCGTGCAGGATGCTTGTAAATTTTTGTTAACTCTTACTAAAATCATATCTTGACGCAATGAAAATAAATTAAAATATCAAACTAGAGCTAGTTCTTAACAGAAATTCGCACATTAGGGATATAAAACTATATAATAAAATGGTATGAAGTTGATCCTCGAAGCAAAACACCAAACATCTAACACGAATGGACAGCAGGTTATTATTTGACTGGAAAAAAACGAAAAATTCGAGAAATTTCAATTAAACGCGATGATATTAGTGTAGGATATTCGAAAATATCTGAAAGTCCTGGTGTCGATGAGGTAGTCATAAAACCCATTGGCTTCCCTTTGATTGCTCTAGGGGAAGAAAGACAATTCATACGAACTGATAATCCAAAACTCTTTAATTCGTATGCTATTGCTCAGTGGAGTGGAACTTACGTCACGGAAGGCACGTATATTTTTGATCAATTTCTATTTCCTGATTTTGCATTTGAGATAATTTCTGTCAAGCCTGGACCGGGTAAAATTACATCTGGCACTTCTATTGTGCTTCAGTCAAAGGAAAAGCTCATTCGCAAGGAATTTCCTAATGTTAGCTTTGACGATATCATCGGTAATCATGAAGCAAAGAGAAAATGTCAAATTATAATGAAGTACTTACAAGATCCTGACCGATTTGGAGAATGGATTCCGAAAAATGTCCTATTTTATGGACACTCCGGAACAGGAAAAACCATGACTGCAAAGGCTCTTGCAAATGCAACTAACGTTCCGATATTCCTGATGAGAGCAACGGATTTAATCGGTTTACATGTTGGAGATGGCGCACGAAAGGTACATAACTTATATAGTGAAGCTTCAGAATCCAGTCCTTGCATCATTTTTATTGACGAATTGGATGCGATAGGTTTAGATCGAAAATACCAATCCATTCGTGGTGACGTGGCTGAAGTCGTGAATGCCCTTTTATCAGAAATGGATGGAATTACTAACCAATCAGGAATAGTTACAATAGGTGCCACCAATACACCTGCTTTACTTGATGATAGCATTAAAAACCGATTTGAATCTTTGATAGAATTCAAGATCTTTGATGACAATGAGCGATATGAGTTCCTTGAAAAGTATTCAAGGCGACTTCCCATGCCATTCAAAATGGACTTGCATCGCTTGACGAACATGACAAAGAATTTATCCGGACGAGAATTAAAAGAAAAAATTCTTAAGAATGCATTACATCTTGCCATCCTTGAAGATAAGGATGAAATCAATGAGGAAATCATCCAGAAGGTCATTATTCACGTGAAAACCTCAAAAAATCCAATGTTCACGTGAATTTTTAGCACGGTTCTTTTTTTAATTCAAGGAAGAATTTATACATGAAACCTGAAATGAAAATATTCACGTTAGTTGGTATGCCCGGTGCAGGTAAGTCTGAAGCCACGAAATTAATCGAAGATCTCGGCATTCCCGTCATCATTATGGGTGATGTAATTCGTGAAGAGATGCGCCGTAACGGCATCGAACTCACGCGTGAAAATATGGGAAAATTCACACGAGAAATTCGTGAGCACTTAGGATGGGACATTGTTGCTAAAAAATGCGTGGAAAAGATCAAAAATATCGAAGCAGATATTCTTATCATTGATGGAGTACGAAATCCTGAAGAAATCGAATATTTCAAAAACAATTTAGAAAAATTTAAGGTAATATATGTCAAAGCCTCTCCCGAAACACGATTCCAACGCTTGCGTGCACGTGGTCGTGTTGATGATCCATTCACATTTGATGATTTCAAGAAAAGAGATGAACGTGAATTATCATTCGGCATAAAGAAGATCATGGATCAAGCCGATTATACAATCGACAATGAGCATGATAGAGAACATTTAAAAGCTCAGATTCTGAAAATTATCTCATGAACCTATTTTTTATAATCCTAGATGGTTGCTCCCATAAAGCATTACAGCTGGCTTCCACGCCATTTCTTGATAATATCTCAAGCTTTACAGTAATGGCTAATGCCGTGCTACCAACGGCTACTTATACGGGTCACTCTTCGATAATGACGGGAACCCCACCAAACACTCACGGCATCATTGGAAATGTTTTTTTAGATCGAACTGAAAACCGAATCAAAGATTTCGATGATCATGACGTGAACGAATACTTGCTTTGTCCAACGGCTTTCGAGCATTTGGGTGCTTTGCCGGGTGCCGCAATTTGCGAGCCAGTAACTCGTGGAGCAAAATACATCAAGGCAATGAATGAGATTAATCAACAGCCCGGAGAAATGAGGGATGAAATCGTATTTAAAGACTTACTGCATGCCTTAAAAAAACCTGCCTTAAAACTCTTTGTCGCCAACTTTTCTGGAATTGACTACATGGGGGAAAATTACGGTGAACGGAGTTCACGATATCTTGAAGAGATATCAATAGTCGATGATTATCTTAAAGAGATATATAAAAGAAGTAATGAAAATAGCCTTTTTCTAATCACGGCAGATCACGGCATGACAAGTGCCCGAGAAAATTTGGACTTACAGTCTCTATTTTTAAACGAAGGAATTAAAGACGTGATTTGCTTGGCCACACATCGAGCCTCTCATGTTTATGCAAGAGAAAGAGATCTTGAACGAATGACACGGATTCTTGCAAAGAACGAAAAAATTGATGTAATCTTGAGCAAGGAAGAAATTTCGGCACGCAATCTAAACCATGAACGATGTGGTGATATCGTGGTTTTTGCCAAGAAAGGATATGAATTAAGTAATCATGAAATGGTAGGAAGCCATGGTGGGTTGGACAATCTCGAAAGAGAAGTACCAATTCTCGTGTTTGATAAAAATATTAACGAGAAAATACGTTTTGATGAGATGCGGTCAAATTATTCAATAATGGACCTCTTGCCCACCGCCCTAAAAATATTAAAACATGAGGTACCATCGTTTTTGTGTGGAAAAAGTTTGATTCTCTGAAGAATCCTAAAAATTAAGTAATGAAATAATTAACGGATGGGTTTCTCTTTCTTTCCTTCAACCAATGCCTTTAAAGAAACGCCATTTATCTTCGTGACCTTCCAACGCACGCCGGGTAAATCTCCAATAGCCCGTCCTTTTGCACCGCCAATTCCTTCAACGATCACTTCATCGTGTTCATCAATGAAAGTAAGTGCACCATCGCCCGGGAGGAAAGCCGTGATCTGTTTTCCGTTCTTAATGAGTTGAATCCGCACGCATTTTCGAATGCCTGAGTTGGGTTGTTTTGTCTCAATACCTACTTTTTCGAGCACGATCCCTTTTGCTTGCGGAGCACCTTCTAAAGGATCTGTTTTAACATCTAAACCCAAAACTCGTCGTTTATATCGAATGTCTTTCCAACGAAAATGTTTCCTTTTTTCTTTAAGGCTTCTTCCGGCCATTAATCCGTTTGGTGATTTTTTTACTATTTTAATCAACTCTTTATCTTGAGTGTTCTAAATTCCTTCAACTCAATATGGATGTTTGGAAACGTAAAACACGGCGAATATTTAAAATTTGTGTGATTTCCAAAGGAAAGATTAAATTAAAATTTTTTTCTATTCTAAATTGTATTCGTAAGATCCACATCTGGGTGCTTGGTACCATGACTTTGGAAAAATATAGGGATGATATTTATACTTGTAATAGATCTCGGTGCGGATTCTGCAGGGAACTCTGTCCTGTCTATTCTCAGCTAAAATATGAAGCGTATAGTTCTCGGGGAAAAATGCAGATTGCCCGGGGGTTGTTAGAAGGCATCATAGAGCCTGATGATGCGCTCATGGAATGCTTGAGTTTATGCACTTTATGTGGGTATTGCAAGGCACGTTGTGCCCTTCAAAACGTTGAAATCTTTAAAGAGCTCAGGGAAAGTCTCGTGAAGAAGGGATTCGAGAATAAATATCACAAAAAAGCAATAAAAAGCATACAGGAAAATAAATCTCCATTCGGTCCTCAGAAGGAAGGACAAAAATCAAGTTGGGCACAAGGATTGGAATTTGACCAGAACTCCAACGTGTTGTTTTTTGTTGGTTGTAGCTATCCACGTTCTTTCCCCCAAGTTCTTAAAAATATTCATGAGTTTTTAGCTAAAGTTGACATCAAGTTGGCTTATTTAGGTGATGAAGAAGATTGTTGTGGACTCATGATGGATCTTACAGGATATCGAGACGAATTTGAGCTTTATAAGAAAAATTATAAGGAACGGCTCTTACAATTGGGAATCGATACCATAATGACTCCGTGTCCTGGCTGTTATAAGATACTAAAAAGTTCGTATTTTAATCCTGAAGATGATTCTACTAAAATTAAGGTCGTTCATTTTATTGAATTCGTGGCAAACCTAATAGCGAAAAAAAAGATTTCATTCAAGAAAAAGATTGACATGACGATTACCTGGCACGATCCGTGTGATCTGGGACGCCACATGGGCATATTCGAAGAACCTCGAACCATATTAAAGTCCATCCCTGGTATAAAACTCGTGGAAATGAAAAATAATCGGTATCAAGCGCGATGTTGCGGCTCTGGAGGCGGAATGCTCACATCCAATGCTGATATATCCATTGATGTTGCAATTCAACGTCTTGAAGAAGCCGAAGAAACTGGTGCTGAAGCTCTAGTTACAATGTGTCCTACCTGTGAATCGATTTTTGAAAAAGCAATTCGATATACCGATTCTGCGATGAAACTCTACGATCTTTCCGAATTGCTTTTAAATACTTGTAATGGAGATACAAGGAAGAACACGGGATCTGCCAAAGATTTTTTTTAAACTCAGCCTAATTTTATAGATGATTGAAAGTGAAAATCATAAAAAATAGCGGTATTCATCTAATCGCAGATGACGTGCATGTTGTCATTGATCCGACCTCCGTGAGAGCTGCAAATGAAGCCGATTTGATTCTCATTTCTCATGCACACTCTGATCACCATCCCAGCTCATTAAAAAACGTGACACCATTGAAATTGATGAGTGAACCCACGTATCTACTATTATCGAATAAGAAAAAAGGACCAATCTCGCATTTTCATCTTTTAAAACCGTTCCAAACGCCACGAGATGAATTTGTTTTTGAAAAAAATGGTGACGCCATTAGGATTCAAGCACATCCTGCAGGACATGTGGTTGGAAGCATGCAATTCTTAATTTCTTTTAACGGCGAAAAAGTGATTTACACGGGGGATTTTTGTCTTGATGATAGATGCGGCATGGAAAAATCAATGATATTGCAAGCCGAAAATGGAACCTTAATAATAGATAGCACGTATTTTGACAAGGTCGATTCTTTTCCATCTCGCAAGAGAACGTACGTCCGCCTATTGCGGTGGCTTCACCAGAATTTTAAAAAACCCGGTAAAAAAAGTGCTGTTATCATCGCCCAGCGGTTGGGAACTTGCCAAGAAATTGCTGCTTTGATAAATAATTATTCCACAATTGAAAATTACAAAATTCATGTCCATGCACAAGTATTTGAGAGCAATCTAGTGCATGCTAAGTTCTCGAGTCTCCAATATTTTTATAAAAAACGTGTTTTCGAAGAAGAATCTCGGAATACGTGTCGAAATCAGTCCTCTTTAACGTCTTTTTTTGAAACTGAAATGAATAATGGCTCGGGCGTTTCAGATGGTAATGGGAACAAGCGATTCATCGGGCAAGTAGGGGCAAAACTGATTTTTCTATTGCCTTTCAATTATGTCCGAAAAATTCAAGAATTGGTTGAGTTTTATGGTGCTGATTCCATTGCAGTCTGCACGGGTTGGGCCGAAACAAAAATGTTTAAACCCTTGGAAACCGAATTTGGAATTCAGCTATTTCCTTTAACTTCTCATGCTGCTCGAGTCGATATTCAAAGGTACGAGAAGGAATCGAAAGCAAAAAAAGTCATTTACGTTTAATTTTTTTGAAGTGGTTTGATATGCCTGAAGAACACAGGATTTTGATTTCAGGATCGGCGGCTTTTGACGTGATTGCATTTACAGGTGAACCTATTTCTGACATTTTTAGTAATGCTCTCACGAATAAGGAAGATTCTGAAGCACGAATAAGCATATCTTTTTTGGTAAATAAGAGCGTGTCTTTTGGAGGTACTGCGTTAAATATTGCATACAATGTGAAACTGCTTGGAGGCAATCCTCTTCCCATTTCGTGCGTGGGTAAGGATTTTTTCAGCAGAAAGTATGAAGAGCATTTGAAACAATTGAACATGGATACGTCCGGTCTGGACATCAATGAAAATGAGGATACTGCCGAAGCTTATATCGTTACTGGAAGTAAGGGCGGTCAAATGTCCATCTTCCATACCGGTGCCTTGCAATATTGTTGCGAAATCGACATCGAGAAAAAAATCGCCGGAAAAAATATCTTCATGGGGATCGTTTCTCCAAATCCTCCCGAAACGATGTTAGCCCACGCGATGAAACTTGCCGAATTGAAAATTCCATACGTGGCAGATCCCGGTCAGATGATAAATGTATTCTCTCAAGATGATCTCATCAAATTCGTGTCGAGTGCTACCATCTTGATCGTGAATGATTTCGAAGCAACACTTGTTGAAAACCGAACTGGGAAGAAATTGAACGAAATGGTTTCGATTCGGCTCATTACTCAAGGGGAAAAAGGCGTATTGATTCAATTCAAGGATGAGGAACTGCACGTGCCAGCCATAAAAATAAAAAAACTGGTAGATCCAACTGGGGCTGGTGATGCTTTTCGGGGAGGCTTCTTGTTGGCACTATCAAAGCTATGCAAATCCGTTGGAGACATAACACTTGAAAAACTTCGACTTGCATCACAAGTAGGTGCCGTGACAGGAGGTGCTGCCGTGGAATGTAGTGGAACTCAAAATCACATTTTCACAAAAAATGAGTTCCGTGCCCGTTATGAAGAAAATTATTCAAAACTCGAAATCCCCTTATAATTCTCTTGAATTTAATCGGGCTCGAGTCTTCTTTTCTTCTTTCCAAAAAATATTGAGTCTTAAGATATTACTACATCATCAATGTCATAATGGCGTTTTGCTAACATTCGAGACTTTGCCACGTTTTTTCCTGCCTTCCCAATGGCGATGCCTTTATCTCTTCCATCAACGGTCACTAAGGCAACTTTCCTTCCGTCTCGTTTTTCATTTATAATGATATTCTTTATTTTTGCGGGACTTAAAGTGTTCGATATAAATTTTTCTGCAGAGTCGGCGTATTCTACTACATCAATCTGCTTGTGTAAGAAGTCTCTGACGCGTTTAATATTTACGCCGCGCTTCCCAATAGCAAGTCCAATATTGCCTGATTTAACAATGAAGATGATGCGATCGTCATCTACAATGCAATCTCTGGCAACGGCTCCCGTGATACTTTCAAAAAGAGAAATAAAGCGAATTTCTTCGTCTCCGAGTTTTATTGGCATTTCTATAAGTACTTCCTCAATTATATAATCTCTAAACTTATTTTATAAGGTTCGCGTGCTTTTAAACCTGTTTTTTCCTTGAAATTTATTTTTAACTTAGTCGTAATATATCTTGAGAATCACCCGGGTCAATCACGGCTAAAGTAGAAACAAGATGATACCTGCCACAGATTTCGCCCAAATCACGACTTGACCCTTTATACGTATGTAATTTTATTTCTGCGATTTTGCAATAATGTTGCAGTTCTTTGGAAAGACCTTCCGGGCAGTTTGCTGCCTTTATGATCAATTTTGCTTTTTTCTGCCTGATTGCTTGCATTGAATTCTTATTTCCCAAGAAAATCTTGCCTGTTTTCAATGCAATTTTTATGGCTTTGTCCTCGTCAATCATGAAGACTCGTATCCTTTAATATTTTGGGTTACACATACAACTTAGTTCTTTTAAAGATTTGTTTTAATCAATTTTTTTATTCATTTTCTTTATGATTTTGAGTAATAAAGGATTGAACTTTATCATTATTTAAATAATTGTCATTATTCTTTGATTGCTTGGCTGGATCTCTTAGACTTTGGGGAAGCAACGAGTAAATCTATGGATCCCGTCCCTAATGGAATTATTTGACCAATAATCACGTTTTCTGTAATGCCCTTTAACGGATCTTCTGTTCCTTTTATTGATGCTTCGAGTAGATGTTTCACGGTCACTTCAAATGATGCTCGGGCCAAAACACTTGACTTTTTACCCGAAATACCATGTCGTCCAATCTGGCGGATTTCACCACTATTTGTCATCAAATCCGCGACTAACATGATATGACGAATGTCTACATCGAGTCCTTGTTCCTCTAAAACCTCGAATGCTTCTTTTATTATTGCATTTCGACATGCTTCAATTCCAAGAGTCGTTGCCACTTCACGTACGTGATTGCTTATTGAACGACTTGAATCTACACCCGGAATCTGAAGAACTTCTTCAAGATTTGTTCCTTCTGAATAAATCACGTATTCTCCAATATTGGTTTCTTTTTTCACGACGACTCGTTTCACGCCTTTAAGTCCCGCAATTGGCAATACCCTGATTTTTTCAAGGAGTTTTTGTTGTTTATCAAGATCCGTTGTCTTTCCTTTTAAGACTAGGAGATGTCCGTCTCGAGTCACTTCACCTTTCTTTAATTTTTTAAGTACTTCCTCGACTTGCTCGACTTTAATTGCTTTTTCTTTTAGTAATCTTGGTGAAAGATTAACGTTAATCTCCATTGTAGCCAAGTCTATTTCAACGGATTCGGCAACGCTTTCAATTTTTGTTAATTCTATTTGTCTCCCTATTTCTCGTGCTTTTTCTTTATCATGACTGTTAGATTCGTCAAGAAAAACTTCCATCATGGGTGTAGAAGGATTCCTTCGTGCATCGACTATTTCAATCAACCGTGGAAGTCCAAGCGTGACGTTGAATTCTGCAGCTCCTGCAAAATGGAATGTCTTTAAAGTCATCTGGGTTCCGGGTTCTCCAATGCTTTGTGCCGCAACCGTGCCGACGGCTTCTCCCGGCTCTATTCTGGCACGAATGATTGCGTCCTCTGTTTCTTGAACTAAGACATCCAGAAAGTCAAGAGACTTCTTTGATATTTTTTTTCCTGTTTTTTCCTTCTCAACAATTTTGCTTACTGGTTCTTCCGTGCTTTCTACAACCTCTTTCTCTACTTCCTCTAGATCTGTTGTTTTCTTTGATTTTGCTGCTTTTTTTCCTTTTTTGACTTTAGTTTTTTTCGTTTTCGTTGCCTTACTGGTTTTCTTTGTTTTTCTGGATTTCGGCATCTCAACTTAACTCCTGTTTCTTCTTTATTAGCTTCGTTATCAATTCCCTTGATATCTTCATTGGAATGTCCTTATTTTCAACAGCAATGTTAATGTGTTTTATGATATCATCATCACTCAATGCCAGAAGTTGTTCGTAGCCCATTCGATTTAGAACTTTCTCAAGTATGATGTCAATATTTACAGCCTTCCCGTGATCTGATTTAGCGGGATCAACTCCATCATCGCCGTACTTGAATTGAATCAAATCTCCTATGGCGTTTCGAACCGTTCCGTCGTATTCTATTCTAATGTCTTGGAGGGCATTAATCAAACGCCTTTGCATGTAACCGCTTGTACTAGTTCGCACGGCAGTGTCCACCAGACCTTCTCGTCCACCCATGGCGTGAAAGAAAAACTCCGTAGGATTGAGTCCTGTTCGATAACACGATGTAACGAAACCACGGGCGGCAGCCGATAAATCCTGTTTTTTATAATGTGGAAGGGTTCTTTTTCGATATCCGCGTTGAATTCGCGCACCACGAACGGATTGTTGTCCGACACACGCTGCCATTTGAGCCAAGTTCAGCGGTTGCCCCCTAGCACCTGTAATTGTCATGATCACGGCATGTTTATTAAGACCGAGTGAATCGCTTGCACGTTCTCCTGCACTATCACGTGCTGTTGAAAGTACTTTCATTATATGCATTTCAAGGGTTTCTTCCAATGATCTTCCGGGCAATCGCTGGAGTTCTCCTGCAAAATAGACCGAAATGAACTTGTTTGTTTCTTTATCTGCATCGGATAAGATTTGATGAATCTGTTCGCTGGCTTCTTCTTTAATGTCAATGTCATCGATTCCAACGGTAAAACCAAAATTTGAGATCTTGTTGATAAGCATTGCTGCGGCAGAATCCAAGAAGATGCGTGCCTTTGTGCTGTTATATTCCTTTACAATGCGATGAAGAAGGCTTTCTGGTTGCTGAGCACCAAATGACTTCTTGTCTATAACTCCTGAAATTAACGTGCCATTCTTTATTATCACGTAGGCATCATCAACGCATTCAAATTTCTTGCATTCTGAACATTTTTTGCAAATTTTTGCACGCAAGGATAGATTTAACTTTTCAGGGCAAAGCACGCTGAAAATCTGCTTTCCAGTCCATAGAGGTTCTGGTTTAGTTATTATGGGAGGAGGTAATTCATAACGTTTTGTTTTTGCATTATCTTGATATCCTGCGGCAATCAGCAGCTCACAGGCTTGATTTTTAGTCAAGAGTGTGCTTCGTCTGGTGAGTAAAAATGCGGCTGAAATGTAATCTTGAATGCCTCCAATGATTGGTCCACCATAGCGAGGTGAAAGCAATTGTTCTTGCACCAGCGTGAGAATTCGCGCTTCTGCACGTGCTTCCTCGCTTCTAGGGACGTGCAAGTTCATCTCATCACCATCAAAATCTGCATTGTATGGTGGACAAACGCATAATGATAATCGGAATGTTTTAAAGGGCATGACAATAACTTCGTGTCCCATTATCGATAAGCGGTGAAGTGATGGTTGCCTGTTAAACAAGACGATATCGCCCCTGCGCAAATGCCGTTCTACGATGAATCCCGGTTCGAGTGTTTCAGCAACCGTTTCTCGATTTTTCACGAACCTGAGATCGATGCGCCGCTCATCACTTCGAATAACATAATTTGCACCTGGATGTTCTTTTGGACCCTTTTTCACGAGTTTTTTCATTTCTTCAATGTTCCAAGCAGTCACTCTTTCGGGGATTGTCAGAATGGTTGCAATCTCATACGGGACACCAACTTCATTAATGCTCAAGTTTGGATCGGGGCTAATGACGGTTCGGGCCGAGAAATCCACGCGTTTTCCCGATAAATTGCTGCGAAATCGTCCCTCTTTTCCTTTTAATCGTTGAGCGATCGTTCTCAAAGCCCTACCCGATCGGTGTCGTGCAGGTGGAATGCCGCTCACTTCATTGTTAAAATAAGTTGTAACGTGATATTGTAGAAGCTCCCAAAGGTCTTCAACGATTAATTGCGGTGCACCTGCTTCAATATTTTCACGAAGGCGTTGGTTAATTCGAATGATATCAACCAATTTATGTGTAAGGTCATCTTCAGAACGAACGCCCGATTCGAGCGTGATTGATGGTCGGACACATACAGGTGGGACAGGCAATACGGTAATAATCATCCATTCGGGGCGTGCCACCTTTGGATTAATGCCGATTCTAATGCAATCTTCATCCGTAATTCGTTCAAACCTGTCTCGAATATCTACAGGATTTAACCGAACTGCACCTGCTTCCGTGCGCTCATAAAATGTCGTGGGCTTTTCCAGCTTGATTCGGAGTTGTTCTTCGCCGCAGTGGGGACACTTTGTCGTCTTTATAGCTCGTGCCCGTGCCGATTTCGATGCTCTCTCATCGATCAGTATGGTATCGCTTATCTCTCCTTCAATATCTATTTCTTCGATTTCGTCTTCTTCATTAAATTCTGCGTCAGGCAAAACGACACGAGAACATTTCCGACAAGTTGCCCTGAGTATTTTTTGAATGTGATTTGCAAAACCCACGTGCAATACTGGGCGTGCCAATTCAATATGACCAAAATGACCTGGACATTCTCCAACCCTATTCCCGCACGTCTTACACCGTTGCCCTGGCTCTACGGTACCTAAACGACCGTCCATTAATCCTGAATCTATTGGCAGTCCATCTTCATCATAAGTATCTGCTGTAATGATGCGGGTGACGCTCATCTTACGAATTTGGTCTGGGATGAGAATTCCAAAACTAATCTTATTAATAATCTTGAGACTATATCTACTCATTTTTTCTTCTCAACCGTTTAAAAATTCATTAATCAAATTAGAATTGCAGAGAACCCCTATCACGATTGGATTCTGGTGTTATGTGGAAAGGATTTTTCAGTGATGGGATGCGCGATCAACTCTTTAATTGATTAAAACTTTGAAAAATTCACTAAGAAGGGAATTAAGACTCACTAAAAATTATGGTTGCTCTTTAAATTTCCATTGCGAAAATCTTTATAAATTTTTCGATAAGTTTCGGATGTTTTATCAAATTGTCGGTTTTGGTTGCCTATCTGGTGGAAGTCCCGGCATTGGTGCTCCAGCATGCGCTTCTGGAGACATTAATTTTGCGGCAACAACATCATCAATTCGAAGAATCATTGAAGCCGCTTCAACCGCAGATCTAAGCTCTTGAATTTTTACCCAAAGTGGTTCAATAACCCCTATCTCGAACATGTTTGCAATTTTCCCGTCATATAGATTAAGGGCAAGCCATTTACTTTCTGGATTTTCATGAGCTGCTCGCAATAATACCAAATTATCGATGGGATCGAATCCTGAATTAGTTATTAACGTTCGAGTAATGGCTTCGAGTGCATCACAATAAATTTCGATGGCTAGTTGCTCTTTCCCTCCGACCGTTTGAGCAAAACGGCGTATGTTCTTTGCCAATTCAACTTCTACGGAGCCACCACCTCCTAAAACTTTATTCTTTTGTAAAACATCAGCAATTACTGAGAAACCATCGTGTAGAGCTCTTTCTGCTTCATCAAGTAGATTATCCACTCCACCACGAAGAAGAACTGCCACGGACTTTGGATTTTTGCAACCCTCGATAAAAATAAACTTTTTGTTACTAACTAATCTTTCTTCTACTAACTCAGCCTCGCCCAAGTCATCTTCAACCAAATCATTTATATCCGTTATAATCTTGCCTTGGGTGGCCATCTTGAGTTTTATCATTTCTTTCTTCTTAATCCTGCTGATTGCCATGATACCCTCTTGGAGCATGAATTCTTGGGCTATGTCATTAATTCCTTTTTGGCAAAAAACGATAGTTGCTCCTGTTTTTTTAATCTTGTCAACCATTCGTGCAAGGATTTCCTCTTCTTCATCATGCAATGCTTTGATTTGTTTTATGTCCGTTATTCTTATTTGGGCATCAATTTTTGTTTTTTCAATTTCCAGCGGACAATCAATTAATGCAATTTTTGCATTCACGATTTTTCTTGGCATTTCTGGATGAGCGATATTTTCTGCAATTATTGCTCCCTTTATGAGTTTAGTATCTGTCAGACTTCCTCCCTGACGTTTTTGGATCTGGATCCTTTCAACGTTCACTTGGATTTCAGTCCCGCGTGTTTCCTTAATGGACATAACGGCTTCCACGCAGATTTTTGCGAACCTATCCTTGACCGTTGAAACCGCTTTACTATTCAAGGAAGTCAAAGCTATTTTATGTAATATGTCCGTGTCTTTTTCAGGATCGATAGAAATGGAAATATCTTCAAGAATTTCTTCTGATTTTGAAAGAGCTTTTTTAAATCCTTTAACAATATGTGTTGGATGAACTTTCAAGTCAAGAAGGATTTCTGAACGCTTAAGCAGTTCTCCCGTCATGATCACGGCAGATGTAGTGCCATCCCCTACTTCATCATCCAAGGCTCTTGCTACTTCTACAATCATCTTCCCTGCTGGATGTTCTATTTCGAGTTCCTCAAGGATCGTGGCTCCATCATTTGTGATGACGATGCCTCCAAGTCGATCTACGAGCATTTTATCCATGCCGCGCGGTCCAAGCGTGCTTTTAACCGCTTCACTAATGACTCTGGCTGCTTTTATGTTTATTTTTTGGGCGTCTTGTCCTTCTACTCTTTTGCTACCTTCTTTTAATATCACTACAGGCTTGCCTGTTAATTGTGTCATGCTTTTTTACCTAAAAAATTGCAATGTCTACTTCATCATTTAGTTTAAATTCATTAAGATTTGTTGGCAAGATTATCTTTAGTGGAATACCACCGATTAGAATGATTAACGTGCTCTGATCTTCTTGTTTTTCAACTGATTCTACTGTTCCATGACCAAAAAACTTTGCATTCTCATCGCTCAGTTTTTCACTTTTTCTCGCAATTTTGAAATGAACGTCTTTAGTCGTATCAAAGGCAATTAATCGTTCCGGAGTATTTAATTTAATTTCAATTTTTTTCTCTTTTAATGAAAAATATAAAATTTTCATCTCTGCGGCTTTCGGTGTTTCGATTTTATCGACTTTTACTTTAATATCTAACAAAATTTCCACCAAAAATTGGTTAAAATATTATTTTCTTTTTCGAAATTTTTCCATTTCTTCAATTTCGGCCTCTGCTCCAGGACCAAATTGCATTTTTTCAACGAATTTATTATAGACATTGCGCACGCTTTCAGCAAGAGGGCCCGAACCTTCTACTCCAAATTCCGTTACTTTAATTTTATTTAATACCATGATAGATCTTGCGTCTGGGAAATATTGCACTTGTCCTTTTGGAAATAATTTGGATATCTCCTCGGTCAAGGCCTGCAAGTCAAACCCTTTTGCTGTTTCTATAATTTCTAGAATATGTTGTCCATAAATAAAGATTCTTTCAAATTCATTTCCTTCATCATCTTCGGCAGGCCCTAAACAAATGCTCATTTTTTGACGTTCCATTCCTAAGAGGGTACCGCTATATACTTTATTTGCAGTAATAACTTTAACTTCTGCATCAATTAATCCGGAAATTTCTCTAAAAAAACGCTGTTCTGAAGTTTGACTCATTTTCTTACCTCCAAACAATCATCAGGACGTATTTTTCCTGCTTTTTCTCAATTCTTAAATATTCTTTCAATTTTAATTTTTAAATGTTCGTGATTATCAAGAACAGTTCCGCTGGATTCGTAGTTCTTAACAACCTGTTGGAATAACTGCAATTTTATGTTATATTTGATAATATCTGGATCTTGAAAATCTTTTGGATCGTACAAGATTATATGGGAAAATTGATTTCGATAAGAATTCATGAAATTCTCAATGACCTGCAGGCTTCTAGAAGGTATTTGATTGCATAAATCCAGAGGATATTCATTTTGGATTAATGGGTATGTACCTTGTAAATCCTCTAAAATGATCCCAAAAAGAGGTGAAACATGAGCGACTTGCACCAAATGTCTTTCTTTTTCTATTATTTCTTCAAGTATTTTATTAACATATCTTTTAAATTTTAAATTCAAATCATTTAATGGGTATTCTGGGACTAATAGTAATACTGACCGTGCATTTAGCGATAGATTTTGCATTTTCATTTGGTGTCGGCGAATCTCAGGTCGATCTAGAGATCCCGTGTCAGCGTAAAAAAAAGCCGTGCTTTTTGACGCAAGCTCATAGGGCTCAAGCCGTTCGCCATACTTTTTCAAAATGTACCTGAATGCTTCTAATAATGCAGGGTGAGCACTCACCCTAGTCTGAACCAATTCCCAGATTCTACCTGTTCGAATTGCCTGTCTGATACTTTTTAATTCTTGAAAAGTCACGTATAAGTTGTGTTCTGCTATCAAGCATTGGCGCTCTTTTAAAGTCATCTTCAACAGTTCTTTTGGCTTATATTTTAGGCAAATGGGGCAGCTACAAGGGAACTCGTGGATTTTTTCCAGTCGTAAAGTTCCCATGTTTGTCAGGTATCGGTCGTTTTTTGCAAATAATGCATACGCAGAAGAGTCAAATATGTCTGCTCCACAGGCAATGGCTAGAGAGAAAAACATGGGATGACCAATTGAGAAAGCATGAAGCGGTCGTGATTGAATCATGCTAAGGCGTGCCACGATTATTTGTTCTGCGACCTGCTTGTAATTGTACGACATCAATGATGGTGCTAAAGTACCCAGCGGATGGTAATCAAATTCGAGTTCTGACATGAGTCTTGCAGATTTTTCTACCAAGTCAAGAAATTGTCCTCCTTGAATCGGTCCTGCCCATAAAATGCCCGAATCTTTTTGTCTCAAGTTTAATGCTTCGATACCGCGCCCATGTGTCGTCTCCACGCCCTTTTCTGCTTCTTCATGCGAATCGGTATCGGTAAAAATGTCCAGAATTGTCCCAATATCGGGTTTTAAGAGATCTTGGAATTCAACTATCTCTTGATTGGAAACTTCCAATTCTTCTCGATACATCCAACTTTGATATGCACCGGAATCAGTCATTATGATACCATCATAGGAAATAAGGGAATGTACTCCCTTGGTTGCCTGTTCTCTCAGCTCTGGAGTATTGTAAATGATGTATGCATTAGTAATCAACCCATTCATCCCAATCTTTTTCATCTCATTCGGAGTAATTAGAGGAATATTTGGGTTATAAACTGGCAATAGATTGGGCGTTTCGATAATGCCGTGTGCTGTTTTTAACTTCCCTATTCGTGCAAGTCCATCTTTTTCGATAATCTCGAACATGTTAAACTCCAAGTCTCATTCTATGAATTCAAGGCGAGATAGATCATCGGGCAGTGCTCGACCGACTTTTCCACAGTGAAATATCTTTCCATCTTTTTCATATGCCACTATGTCTGCAGTAAAATCAAAGACACCCTTGAATAACGCACTACCAATTCCAATTGAATCGAAAGGCACGTCTGCCTCTATGAATCTTTCTATTTTTTTTGCAGTGAAACCGCCTGAAACCACGATCTTGACCTTATCTCTCGTGAATCCCTGTTCATCTAACACCTCCCGAACATTATTGACGAGCACGGGATTCACCCCTGTTAGCTTTTCGTGGCTCCATTGCTTCTTATTGATGATGGAATAATCTACTAAAGTTCCCGAAGTATCTAATCTAACTCCCCACAAAGATAATCCTTCTTTTTCGAATGCAAGGGCAACCTTAAGAGCCGTTTCGGCACAATTATTTTCAAAATCGACCAGGGATATGCAATTCACTTCGGGATGGGTTCTTGCGAACCATAATGTTGCCTCGACTGTTGCATCATCCCAGCACCCTTCTATTTCTCCCGGTTTAAAAAAAGCAATGAGTGCATGAGGAATTGTTCCAAGTGGTTTTCCACCCCACCACTCCTGCTGAGCGGGTGTACTTCCTCCTAATGCTCCCACGAGATTTCCCGCAAGACCGTCAAGATATTGCGTGCTGTAGAGGTCAAACCTTGCAGGGAAAAACAATACAGGGATGTTTTTTTTGGAGGCTGCTTCAATGACGGTCCTAGTATTCGTGGCAACCTTGGTACCTCTAGCAATAATCCCTAAATAAACTGTCTCGAGCTCGATAAAATTCGAAAGGCTCCCTTTTATCGTCAGGACCGTTTCGCCAGGCGAAATAATGTCTCCATCATAAAGTGCTTTTATTTCAACAGGTCCTCTTGCACATGCTTGAATTATCCTGATTGCATAATCAATTCCACATAACACTGCTTCTCCGCTTTCGTGTCGAGAAAATACGTTCATTATCAAGGTAGGATCGTAATCGGGGGTTTTCTTTTGAAATTTTTCGATGACCTGGCGAGATCTTGTGAAATAGACATCTGTAAAGAAACCATTTCTCAATAATGCCAGTTCTTCCTTACGAATATTAAATACACGAGCAGGCAATCTACCACTTGGACTTCGATTCTTGTTTAACGTCTTGCTTGCCAAAATTACCACCAAGAATTCTCATGTAATGCAAGAAAAAATTGGATTTCATCCATTTAAAATATAAGAACTCGTTTTTTTTTATAAATATGAGTAGTCAAGACTAACGATTTCACGTTAATCGATCATCTTTTTGGATAAAATCAATTCATTATAAATGAAAATTCTAGGATTTTGATAAGCATGAAAAGAATAAGAATGCAAGAACTAATGAAGACGTTAATTGACCTTGCTGTAACTAAAGGAGCACACTCAGACTTAACAAAACCTATTAAAATGGATCAAATTGTAGTTCCAAACCAGTGGGTGAGATGGAAATGCCAATTCGCTTGTGACATGTACGGGAAAAGGCTCTGTTGCCCCCCATACACAACAACGATTGAAGAAACACGTCAGCTTCTACAAGACTATGAGGACGGGCTTCTAATTGGTTTTATCGGTAATTTGGCTCGTGAAAGTTATAATAAACATCAAAAGAAAATGCATGAAACTCTTCTTAGACTCGAGCAAGAGGCTTTCAAGGCCAATTACGTGAAGGCATTTGTTCTTTCGACAGGCATTTGCTTGGTCTGCAAGGATTGTGTTTTAAAAGATTTGCCAGCTGAAACACCACCAAGAGTTGCAAAAGCGTTTTGCCGCCATAAAAACAAGATGCGCCCATCCATGGAAGCAGTAGGTATTGATGTCTTTGGTACGGTTCACAATCTTGGCATCGATCTCGATGTAATCTCCGAAAACAATACTGAAAATGTCCGAAATTTTGGTCTTTTACTAATAGAATGATCCGTTGATGATGCAGTAACAAAAAAACGGGTGACTAAACGTGATCCACGTTTCTATTTAGATGCCTAATCGAACACATGATTTAAACATCTTGATTTCCATCATTAAAAGCAGGTGAACATTTTTGGAACAACTTGAAAAACTCGGAGAATGGCCATCTGTAAAATTGATTAAAGCATTGGTCTTGCTTTCACTCGCCCTTATTTTTATCATTTATCCAATAATGGGTCTATTTTTCACATTATCAGGATTTAGCACTAGCAATATCATTTCAAGTCAATTGTCTTTCAGTGGTTCCATATTAAAGGCAATGTACATCCCTGTTGTCTTGAGCGGTGGTCTTTTTTTCTATCAACTCTCTCAAACTATCGATTACATCTTCATGTTTTCTTATGGCTTGCTCATCTTTAATTTGGCATTAGTAATTTCGCGTGCTTTTGAAGAATCTTCTTTCTGGAGAAAATCCGGATATGTCATTGCTCTATTCGGAATTATTGCTCCAAGTCTTGATGCAATCGAAAATGCCTTTATCCTTTTGACATTAACGAACCCTCTTGGTTTTCCCGATTGGTGGGCTGTTGCACATTCATGCTTTGCACTACCTAAATGGCTATTTATAATGGTTGCATTACTGTGGGCGATCATAGCGGCAATTATTCTACTGGTCAAAAAGATTCGCTCTTAAAATCTTCTTTCTTTTTGCTCAAAACTCATCCGCATGAATTTTTGACGTGTTTAAAAAAACTACAATAGATAAGAAAAGAGAAAAAATAGGTTAGTATTCTAACTTGTAGAGGACTTTAACTCATTGCTGTAGAATTTCTGTCGCCATTTTCTGTATTTCATTATTATCGTGCTTGGTGAGCTCTGTAAGTTGAGGCTTTAACGTTTTTACTATATCGGGCTTGTTTTTCGCTAAGGATTTAATGGTTTTTAATGAAGATTTCACGACTTTATTCTTTTTATCTATTAACCCATTCTTGAAATGGATGGAAAATTGCTCGAGGTTCTTGTTTTTAATGATTTTGCCTAGAAACTTCTGTGTTTCGGCACGTACTCCTGTCTTTTCGTGGCTGAGCATCTGCTGTAATGCTGTTTCAAATTCTTCATCCTTGAATAATTCCACCGGTAAATCGTCAATACCTGAGTTTAACAAGGAGATGATGTCCTTGGTTTCAAGCGACAACGGAGTGAAAGCATCGACACCATTTAATTGCGCCAATAACAGGTTGAATATGAGTTCGTTCTCGTTAAAATTGACTGTCGACAAGGGCTCTATTTCCAGTGCTTGGAGGAAAACATCATAAAACCTATTTAAATTCCCGCATTCATCAATTGTTCGAATATCGTTGTATTTTTCTTTTAAATCATCAAGAAGTTCACATGCACAGGGACCTAATAATAAGATTGGCTCAACCAGATTTTCTAATTGTTCTTCTTCAAATCCTTTTCCGAAAATGGCTGTCAAGCCATTTCGTTTTGCCAGGTCGCCAGAATCCTGCCAAATCAATTCTAAAGAAACCAGGGATAGACCCACGCAACCGCATCGACAATGAGCCAGGACGTTTTTTCCATATTTATTGATGCCAATTAACTCAACATAATTCGGAGGCAAGCACTTTTCTGGAAGAGAACGAGATCTAAAGTCATAAGGAACGGATTGAATCAATCCATCAACATCTCCTTCGTAAATGATTTCAATTTGTGCTTCATCACCGATGCCCAATCCACGTTCGTGGGCTATTCGAGTTGTTCCGACTTCTAAACTCTCATATCCCATTAGTTTTGCACTGATGGCATCAACGGCGACAGTGTCCGAACCCCCAAATACAATGTTATAATCATAAATGTATGGATCGTCCGGATCTCGCAAGTATTTCTCACTTGCACAGGGACCGCGTGCCATGGCATGTTTAGCATCCACGATGCAGAAATCAGGTCGAACCTTCTCGAATATATCGACCAATCGTTCTTCGTGATACCAATCATGCCTGATGGCCTTGGAAGAGTCAAACAAATATCCTAACGAAAGTTTTATTCCAATCGTTATCTTCGTTGCCCAATGCGCTTTAAATTTTGGAACGTGAATCAAAATATTCTTTTTTCTCTTATCTTTATTGATTATTTCATCAACCACGATTTCTGCAAAATCCACTTCATATTGCTCTTTACCGATTTTTACTTTTTTGAACGGCTGTTCATCCATGAAAACGCAATTACAACCACGTTCTTTAATGACTTTAGTAAGTCCTGTAAAATACATCGTGATCCTCGTGATCAAGCCAGAAGTGCAATTTTCGATGACATGGATTCTATCAGGTTCGAGACCTGCTTCGATGTATAAATCAAGTAATGCTGCTAAGAATTCCGGTTCCGTATAGCAATATGGCGTGAGGTGAACTGCATTGATTTTTATGAAAAGTTTTCCATCATTATCTGTCGGAAAAAAGTTTTTAATCCCACCAAATGCTTCGAATACACCAGAAATTGCTTCCTTGTAGTTTTTATCCAACTTCTTGATGGCGACCTTACTCATTATAATTTCCTCGACCCAAATATCCATTAAATTTATTCCTGAGTGATAATCGTTCGAATGAAGGCATTTGAAAACGAAATCTAATCTATCAGGATTACCATATTAGTATTGGAAACATCGTATTTATTGATGATTGCAATGTCGAAACGGCGACAGGAAACAAGAATTAGCAAGTTCATGAGCTATCTGCTTCGTCACGATCCGCAGCATCTGAAGATGGATCAGGAAGGATTCGTGGACACGGATGAGTTCCTGAAGTTATTACAAGCGCGTTTTAACTGGTTCACGAAATCGGATTTAATTTCATTAGTTAATGAAAACGAGCGATATGAAATCTCGGATAATCGAATTAGGGCCGTTTATGGTCATTCAATTGATGTTTCTCCTAAACTCGAGACAGTACAAGTTAATATCTTGTTTCACGGAACATCTCAAGAGTCCGCGGAAAGAATTCTCAGGGATGGACTGAAGTCAATGAACCGAAATAAAGTCCATCTTTCGAGAACCGTCAGCCGTGCGAAAGTCGTTGGACGACGGAAGGCGCGCCATCCCGTCATTCTAATAATTGATGCCAAATCAGCTTCTGATGATGGTATTGTATTTGAAAAAGCAACGGATGACGTTCTAGTTTGTAACGAAATTCCTCCAAAATACATCCGAGTTTTGGACGATGAATGATGAACGGCTAGAGTTGGTGTTCTAGCCGTTTTATGATATCACGTTGAATGGAAGACCCGAGATCAACGAAAAGAGCATTATATCCTCCCACTTTCACGATGAGATCTGGATAGTTCTCAGGGTGTTTTTGTGCATCTTTCAGCGTGTCGGTTGAAACAACATTGGGTTGAACTTGCATTCCTCCCAATTCGAAATAAGTCTTTAATAGGGCATGGAATTTCTCGACTTTTTCATTAGATTGAACGGATAACGGATGAAAACGAACGTTTAATGCGATTCCATTTATTGCGAGATCGTAGTCGAGTTTTGCTACGGACTTCAGGATGGCGGTAACGCCTTTTTTGCCGACTCTGTTTACTGGCGACAAGCTATTTGAAATTGGTTCTGCTCTTTTTCTTCCATCAGGTGTTGCATTCAAGAGAAGTCCCATTAACACGTGAATCCCCATTGAATATGCCCCTGGATTAAATCGCCCGCCTCGGAAAGTCTCATGCTTTACAACTTCCGTGCAGAATAACCCCCAAATCTGTCTTGCAAATTCATCTATCTCTTCTTGGTCGTTTCCCCACTTTTCATACTTGTTAATCAATTGTTGTCGCAGCTCTCGACGTCCTTTAAAATTGGAATTCAAGACCTCAACGAGCTCCGAAATCGTGATTAATTGATCGTCATAAACGAATTTCTTGATGTTATAAAGGGAATCCACCAACGTGGCGAAACCATATGCAGTAATTGAAGAAAAGTTGTATTTTGCTCCACCTCGCGTGATATCTTTTCCTTGTTCCATGCAATTATCTATTGTCGCCGAGATAAAAGGTTGTTCGTAATGTATACTTGCTTCCTCGTCCCAAATGTTTGCTATCTTCACTGATTGCTCGATATTGAATCTCAATTGTTGTTTAAATGCATCGAGGAAATCATCAAATGTCCGAAATGTAGCAGGATCTCCCGTTTGGAGTCCGTTGAGCCTATTCGAGAATTGACTATATCCATTATTCAGCACTAATTCCAGAACACCCGGTAGGTTGATAAACATGGCTCCCGTACAGGCAATTGTATTTGCTTGAGATGTGGGTTCAACACAGCCAATAATCACGTAATTGCGAGCATCTTCGAGTGAGTACCCGCTTTTCTGCAATGCTCGGATGATAACGTCGTCATTATAAAATGCGATTCCTGAGGTTTCTTGAAAAACCCTTATTGCTTCAAAGAAAAATTCTCTGGGAGTATTTGGATGAATCCGCACCGATAAATCGCTGGTGGCAACTCTTAGTTTTCTTTGTGCTTCCAAGAAAAGATATGATAATTCATTTGTACCATCCGTCCCATCTTTTTTTAGTCCCCCAATTGTAATGGTCTGCGTGTTTAATCCCAAGGCATTAGAAGCCATTGAATACTCGTCTTGTAGCATCGTAGAATTCCAAGTTAATTTAAGATTTAATTCTTCAATGAGTTCCAGCGCAAATTCCTGCGTGAGCTTATTTTCCTGCCTGTCTTTTTCGTAATAGTGCCATAGGATTTGATCCAAACGCCCTAATGCCAAGACGCTGCGGTAACAAATGATGTTTACTATGTTCTGCGTGAACCATATTGATTGAATTGCTTCATGAAAAGTGCCTGCAGGATTTTCAGGAACACGATTCAGGGTTTCCGCAATTAATTTTAATCGATTTTTCTCAGCTGGATCGGCAGCATTTGTAGCCAATTCATCAGCAAGTTGGGCATGGCGCCTTGCAAATCGGATTCCTGCCTCGTAATATATCTTCACGGCTTCATAAAAATTGAATTTCTTTTCGAATTCAGGATCGTTTCGATCGAGTTTATCTTGACAGGTAGTCGCTTCCTGAATTATCCCCTTGTAACCTAAATTCAAGACTTTTTCATATCCAAAGCAAATATGTCCTTCATTTGTGCCTGTCATGATGGCGACATTGGGCGTGTATGCTTCTCGCCGCGACGGGTTCTCGATAAGGTTTTCACGTGCCATTCTTCCAAATATCCGCGTGTCATACAGCGATTTATCTCTCCAATAAGGAAGATATTGCTGTAATTCCTCAAATTCAGCCTGATCAATTTGAAACGGCTGGACTTTTCTCGAACGAATATGGTCGACGTGTTTCTGTTTTGTGAAATCTCGAAATGAATAAAGGTCTAGAGCAATTTTTTCACCTAAATTCTTACTCGTTTCCGCTCCGACCAGTATTTCATCATCTCTTATAAAAATCGTTTGTTTTTCAAGAGTATTTTGGAGTGCTCTGGCCCTCTTGATGATGATTGGTTCTTGCTCATGCTGTTTGTATGCTTCTGTATAGAACTTAGCCCGCTCGATGCAGACTTCATAAGGACTCGTCAGAAGCTGTTCTTTAAGTCTTGCAATTCTCGGTTCAAGCATAATTTCAGTCCAACCTATAAATGAAATGATACGTGACAAATGATTCTTTATCGTGCAAAAAGTTTTCAGATGAATTGATTGAATTTCCTCTATTTCAACAATTTGTTGAATTTTTTGTTAAATTTGTAAATAAAAGCTTAATTGGTGTTGTTTTTTCTGTTGAAAATAACAAATTTGATAGGAATTGCTCCTTGGTTACAAGAACTCAAACTTGGTAACAAGAGTTTTTTCCTTTCTATTTAAGTCGTGCTAAAGATATTTAAGTAGGCACGGAATTATAATATCTTACTAAAATTCGCGTAAAGAAGTGGTCTAGAATGAGTGAAGAAGAGAATCCCCCATCTCCCGAAGAATTAAAGGCAATGATGGAAAAAGCTGCCAAAGTTGCAGAAGAAAAACGCGCTGCACAGGAAGCAAAGGTTGGCTCTTTAGACTTATCTGATAAAGAAGCCCTAGAAAAGCATTTAGCAGATAAGGCAAGTAAACAAGGCTAAACTTCTCCTTTCATTTTTTCTTATCAAACAAAACCGAATCCATCTCATTCCTAATTTTTTTCAATTCTCTGATTTTTGATATTTTAAAATCCAAAATTAATGATTTTAAGACGTCCCGGATCCGTAATAAGTATTTTAAGTCACGAATGACATATCCGTGAATAAACTAATTTACTAATCTTTGCAAAATACTTAAGAGGTTAAATAATGGCGAAGTCTCCCTTCAAAAAAATGTTTGACATCAAAGCAAACTATTACCCGAAAGATCGACTTTCGATCGTTTATGGAAAAAAACACCTGACATGGAAAGAAGAACAGGCTAGAATCAATAAGCTTGCATACATGCTCAAGAAAAAATATAAAGTGATAAAAGGCGATAAGGTCGCAGTTTTAATGCATAATCGACCTGAATTCGTTGAAGCGAATCTCGCTCTTCAGACTTTAGGCGCGATTCCCGTTCCTGTCAACTATCGTTATGTTGCATCCGAATTGGAATTCTTATTGAATAATTGCGATGCAATTGGGATCATCTTTGAAGAAAGTGCTACTGATATTGTAATGGGTGCTAAACCTTCATCTCCAAACGTCCGTTTTTACATCTGTGTTGGTGAAACAATACCTGAAGGAATGGATAAATATGATGGCGTTTTGGCGGCAGGTAAAAACAAGGACATTAAAGTAAACGTGGATCCTGATGACGTTGCCGTAATTATTTATACAGGCGGCACGACAGGTCGTCCAAAAGGTGTAATGCTCACTTATGAGAATATGCTCGTTAATCAAGAAGCCACGATCAAGCTTTTGGTGACTTTCTTGCCTTCGGTTGATGACATTGATTATCCAAAATACGCAAGAAGCAAGGGTGAAGCAAAATTAATGAACGTTTTGAATCTTTTAATCGGGCAAATGTATCAAAATCTTTTTAAAGGTCCAGAAGATCGGAAAATATTAGTTTTCGACATTGGAACTAAGACAGGTGTGGACATTCCACCGATGACCATTCGGCAAGTTGAAGAAAAAGTAAAGATTTTCAACGGAAAACCTGAAAAATATGACGTCCTATTTCGTGGTTCAATTTTCGATCAAATGCGGGATTTTATCAACCTTCTTCCAAAATCGTATAGCAAGAAGGGCAAACTAAGTCTTCTTCCCACGTTGATCTGGAAATTCCTTTTAGGCGGAGTCAAGTTAGAAGGGTCTTTTGGAGACCGAATGGCAATGATTAATTCGCTAATGGCAAAACCTGACGATGATAGCCTCCAAAGAATGTTATTGACTCCTCCGATGTTCCATCTGGCTGCGTATGCATTGTGGACTTTCAACTGGCTGATCTCCGGTGCTCTAATTGTCATTCCTGAAAGTGAAAGTTTCGTTCCCCAAGAGATAATTGAACTCTCAAATAGAGAGAATATAACATGGACATTTTTCGTGCCAACACAATGGAAGCGAATAATCAAATATCTTGAGAAAGAACACCCTGATTTCAAGTTGGATTCTCTAAAAGTTGCATTCTCGGGTGCCGCCTTACTTAGGGCTAAAGTGAAGAAACAAATTCTTAAATACTTCCCTGAAGTTCTAATAATTGATGTCTTTGGTCAAACGGAAATGGCTCCCGCTGCATCCGTGAAAATTGATGGTGATGAATCATCTCTTAGAGATCGATCCGTGGGGCAAGTCGTTCCCAACATCGAAATAAAAATTGTCGATGAAAACGGAAATGAAGTACCTGAAGGCGTTACTGGGGAGATTTATTATCGTGGACCAAACGTGATGAAAGGGTATTACGGTGATGCGGAAAAAACTGCTGCAACAATCGATGAAGACGGCTGGTTGCATTCAGGTGATTTAGGTTATTTTAAGAATGGCGAGTTGTACACTGTCGATAGAAAGAAAGAATGCATAAATACCGGTGGAGAAAAAGTCTTTCCACTTGAAGTAGAGGAAATCATTGTTGAGCATCCTGGCGTGAAAGAAGTTTGCGTTATCGGCGTGCCTGATGAGGATTGGGGCTCAACTGTTCGGGCGATCGTGATTCCTGAAGAAGGTGCCAAACCAACAGCACAAGAAATCATGGATTTCTGTAAGGGTAAAATGGCGGGTTATAAAAAGCCAAGATCCGTGGTCTTCGTCAAGGAGTTCCCATTAAACCCTGTTGGAAAAGTTCTTAGGCAAAAAATACGCGAATTATATGGAAAACCGGACCAACCACAAGAAGCTTGAACCAATTTTAACTTCTCTTTTTATTTTATTTGCTTTTTTTTATTTTTTTTCTATTTTGAAGCATCAATATATTTTTGAGGATCTTCTCCGAAAGAAAGAATTGATGGTATTGCCTGAAAAAGCTCTCGAATTTGCACGACAAAAACATGCCGGACAAAGAAGAAAAGTGAGCAACGCCGAGTATGTCGTCCATCCAATAAACGTAGCAAAAATTCTTGAGAAATATGGCTGTCAAGAACCATTCCTAAGTGCTGCACTTCTACATGATACGATCGAAGATACTTCGACAACCTATGACGAAATTTTGGTTCAATTTGGACGCGATATTGCTGACTTGGTTCGAGAACTCACGAACGATAAGAGAGAAATAAAAAAAATTGGCAAGACGCAATATCTACTAGAAAAATTAAAAAACATGAGTTCCAAAGCACTCACGATAAAATTAGCCGATCGATTGGATAATATTCGTGATTTACATTTGGCATCTAAAGAGTTTCGGGAGCGATATTATACTGAAACAAAAGAAATTCTCCAGAATTTGCGTGGCAGCCTGACATCTCTACAACAAGAACTCCGAAAACAAATACTTGAAACTCTGGATGATCTGAACATGTCTTGAAAGCTCCATGTTTTTAATATTAGAATGAATGACCGAGCGTGAAAACGTGCCAACGAGCATTCTCAAGTTAGAAGGACAAACTGTCTACTTTAAATCAAGTGAAGCCATGGATGAACTCGATTCAGAAACTGTCCAATTAATAGTTACTTCTCCACCTTACTGGAACGTCAGGGACTATGGAGGAGAACAATTGGGATTTGGACAATCCTATCAAGAATATGTCAAGTCATTGAATCGAGTCTGGAATGAATGCATCCGAGTTTTGAAACCAAATGGGAAAATCGCTGTAAATTTCCAACCGTTACCAATCAATTCAAAAAACAGCGGCTTTAATCGTCGCGTTATTAAAAATATCATGCATGACGTGGAAAAATTCATGCAAGAAAGCGGGCTTTATTTAAGTTCCATGTTTTTCTGGGATAAATCTGAGTATATTAATACCGTCAGCTGGGGAAGTTACCCTAAACCCACGAATATTTACTCAAACACGAGTTTTGAAGAAATCTTTATTTGGGTAAAACCCGGGAACACGAGAAAGATACCGAAGGAGATTCTTGATCGTAACCTCTTGTCAAAGGAAGAATGGCGGCATTGGGCAGTTCGCTGCATTTGGGACGATATTAGTCCTGTTATTAAAATAAATTCAAAAGGTGAAAATCGATTCGGTCATTCTGCCCCTTTTCCTGAAGATATTCCTTATCGCGTAATAAAAATGCATACAGTTGAAGGAGAACTTGTCCTTGATCCTTTTCTAGGGTCAGGAACTACTTTAAAAATGTGTAGAATTCTTAATAGAAAAGGGATTGGATACGAAATCAATTCGAAATTTCGCAGCTTGATTGAGAATCGAATTCAAGAAGACTGGACGCCACCTTCAATTGAACCTCAATACAAGACCATTGGTACAACGACTTTTGGAAAAATATTAACTGACGTGATTGAAGAAACGCTGGCTTACTTGGAAGATGAAAAATTGATAGAAAAAACACCTGAAACCCTGACACCTTTAAAAAGCAGGATTCTTAAAAAACTTGAGAAAAAATACCCGAGACTTCTCTCAAAAGCATTTTTAAAGAAGGTTTGAGAGATATATCAATAATTAAGATATTTTTGTAGAAAAAAATTTCATTTTTAACTGAGGTGAAGAAATGCCGCACGTAAAATTAAAGAATGGTTATAAAGTCCATTATATTGAAAATGGAACTGGAATGCCGGTTGTTTTCATACATGGTTTTTTAGGATCATCTTGGCTTTTTGAAGCTCAAATTGAGCATTTTTCGAAAAATTATCGTGCCATTGCAATCGATCATCTTGGTCATGGAAAGTCGGATAAGCCTGAAGAAGAACAATATAAACTCTCGGATCTTGCTAAATATCTTGACGAAGTTCTTCAACAAATCGTTGGCGATGAGAAGATCGTGCTTGCAGGACATAGTATGGGAGGAATGATCTCGCTAATATATGCAACGACACCTGATTTTGCAAGAAGATTACGGGGATTAATTTTAATGTCAACGGCTCCAAAACTTCAAAATCCCGGTCTCATCAAATATATTGAAGATATTGATGCTGGAAATTTGAAAATCGTAGAACGAGATTCCGTATCCACGATCTTGGTGGATTTGTGCTTTCATCGTTCATATAAGCGAGCTCATAAAGATCTTGTCAAGGAGTTCATAGATCTCACATTGGAAAACAAAGAATTCGTCGGAGTTCGGACGATGCACTCTATCGTTCTGGATTATAATGTGGAAGATAAATTAAAGACGATCTCCGTTCCAACATTAATCTTGACAGGTGATAAGGACATCTTCATACTTCCGAAAGAGTCTGAATTAATGAATGAACTCATCCCTAATTCGAAATTAGTTAAATTCTCACCAAAAATAGGTCACATGATCCAATTTGAGGCACGAGAAGAATATCATAAAGCTGTCGATGAATTCTTACAACAAATTTAACTAAACCTTTCTCATTTTTTTCTTTTACTTTGACAGACGTAATTTTCTCTTTGCTTTTTGATGGCGTTTTTCAATGAGTTCTCGCGTTGCTCGAAAAACATGCTTTTGTTCTTTTTCATTCAATTTGAGAATGTCAAAAATTATTTCATCAAATGGATTTGACCGAGCACTTGAAGTTCTTGTCATGGTGTCTTGCAAGGGTAAGTCTTGGTAAGTCTTAACGAGCATTGTTTCAAGATGAATTTCTTGAAAAAATTCTTTTCTAATGACGGGTATTTGGCGATAGTCCGTGGGATCGATCTTTAGGAGTCCGCCACCGAGATTTCTCTTTCCAAATAGCTCCATGAAAAGCCACCCTACAATCGAATTAAAAAAAATCCATAATGGATGGCTGTACTCTTTATCTTTCAGCCGAATTTCCGTGAAACTATTGCTTGTGATTGCTTTAGCATCATTTATTGTGCAAAAATGTTTTGTTCCGACTCCACACGGTAAAATTAAGTCTGCAGGAATCCTTACCGGTATTTTCCACCATTCTTTTTTCCGGGAAAGTGTTTTTGTTTGATTAATTCCTGTTCGTTCAGCCCATCTAATATATCCTAATGCTTTCGTGCCTTGAAGTTCTTCTCGGGACTTTGGGCAGTAGAAGAAATATCTTGGTACTTGCTCCGATAATAGGACTAAACTTCTGACATCTCGTGTTGTTTTTAATCCCAATTTCAAAAACTCTGCTTCAAGAGAATATTTCCGTGCAGTTTCTTGTAATGGATAAAAGAATTCATTGGCACCTGTTGATTTTCCTTCATTCACTTCAAGGTTTTGAATTGCTCCTAATTGAATGAAAATCTCGGCATTTTTTTCGATAATGATATGAAAGATATTCGGAGCGTGAAAAAAATAAGTTCCCCATTTTAAACCAAAATATTGCGTATCTGTCCCAGTTTCACCCCTTATTTTGCACGCTTTTTTAAACAAGTCGCCTTGTTCTACTTGAATTTCTTTCCACTCTGGCTTAGCGGCTGTGTCAATGTGTGTGTTGAATTTCCTAATTGACTTTTTTGAAATAACGTCTTTAAAACTAGATCTCAGATGAATGAAACGGACGGAGTTACTAAAAAGAACTTCACTTCCCTTAGGTGCCTGCAAAAACGTAATTATTGTATTTATTTCTGCATCAAAGGTCTTTTTTGTGGGATTTATGATGGTAAGTATTTTAATATGGGTGAGAAGAAATTCTTGAAATTTCCTTCCGTATTCCGTATCTAGCCATGAATTCGTCGTGATAAAGCAAAGAATGCCTCTTGGTTTTAAACGAGCCAAAAAATGATAAAAAAAATACATGCAATAGTCTGAACGTCCACTTACTTGAACATTTTCATTCCAGAGTGAATTGAGTTTCTGAATAATGCCTTTCTTGTATTGTTTGATCTCTCGATTACTGGGATTGGTGATGTTTGAAGGCACGATTTTTTCCTTTTCCACGTAAGGAGGATTTCCAATAATAATATCAAATTTAGTACCATTCCAATTCAGATCATCGATAAGTGCATCTCCTTCAAGCAAATTGAATGACATTTCTGTTAAAGAAATATCACCAAGGTCAATATTTGATTCTTGAGAAATTGACATTAAAAACAATCTCAACTTGGTGAGCATCAGGGACCATGTCTGAATTTCGATTCCATGAATTGATTCTTGAATTATTTGCCTAATGATTTTTGAAGGATTGATCTTTTTTCCCATTAAATCATGAAGCTTCTCCTGAATTTCTTTCAGGATCATGATCATTCCGGTTAGAAATGAGCCTGATCCGCACGCAGGATCGAGAATTCGTAATTTCCCTAGCATCTCAATGATTTTAGTAAGGACTTCTTTGGATGCTTCACGTATTTCAAAATCGAAGACGATTTGCAAGACCTGTTCATTCGAGAGTTCACTTGAAGTGGACAACCAATAGTATAATGCTTGACGGCACATGAAATCAATTTCTGCAGGAGGCGTGAAAAAAACACCCGTCCGTAATCGATTTTCTTCCCATAAGGTATTTTCATGAATGTATCCCAAAATGTCGGGACATATACTACTGGATGTCTCACTTAACGGTTCTTCTTTCAAAGTGAATTCAAATGTTAATCCTAATTCCTTGATAATCTCCGAAAATAAATTATCTGGTAAGTGTATCGAGAATATTTCTATTGGTATTGCATTTAAAACTTCATTCAATTGGGGAACTCTATCGAGAACGGTATCAAACCATTCTTTATAACTCAAAAATTCACGAAATTCAAATTCATCCAATTTTTTTTTCAACAAGACTGAAGCAAGGACATCTTTGAAAAATGCATTTCTGCTTCCAAATTGATGTCTATATTGATTGAATATCTCATGTAGAGTGATTTTTTTCAATTCTGGTGAATATATTTGCAGTTTTTCCATGAAAAAGATTATTATGATAAAGTC
The DNA here is from genome assembly GCA_029838215.1 of Candidatus Helarchaeota archaeon. Lineage (GTDB taxonomy): Archaea > Asgardarchaeota > Lokiarchaeia > Helarchaeales > RDOG01 > JALGVI01. The sequence continues at coordinate 93,028 of JALGVI010000003.1, forward strand.
AATGGTTTTCTGAGCAAGTTCATAAATTTCCGTGTTTGAGTGTTCTTCTTTTTTTATGGGTAATTGGATGATTTTTCGGAGGATTCGCTTGTATTTTTGAAGAAATTTCCCATATAGCTCAAATTTGCGCTGACTCACTCTTCTTTTGGCTCCTTTAACGAAGTCCCTTTAAATTAAGCTTGAAATCATGAGTTTTTATTGCTTCGCAACTTTACTCAAATAAGAAAACCCTGACTTTTTCCCCTTTTGGAACGATTGAAACTAGTTCAGGGATTTCTATATAACCATCAGCTTTTGCAAGTGTTGTAATTGATTCAGATCCTGTAGGAATTGGATATATTTTAAACATGCCCGCTTCCTCTTTCACGGATACCATTTTAAATTCAAGCCTGCCCTGTTCTGAATAGATACGCTTTGCAGTCTCGCCTTCAAGCGTTCGTTTTGTTTCTTTTGGTAAACGTGCTGCCTTATTGATTAATGGAGTAATGAATTGATTAAAAATTGTTAGACAACTAGTCGGATACCCTGGGAGAATAATAATGATCTTTACATTTTCTTCCACGTTGACGGCACAAATAAGTGTCGGTTTTCCTGGTTTGATTTGAATCCCGTGAATTAAGAAGATGATATCATCTAATTGTTTAACAATAGCGGGAAGATAGTCTCCAATACCTTTCGACGTGCCCCCTGAGAAAATAATAAAATCTGATTCTTTCAGTTCTCGTTTGAGAACCGTTTTTAATGAGTTTGGATCGTCTTTCAAGATTCCCTTAAAAATTGGTTGTCCACCAGCTCGTATTATGGCATGGTACAATGTAGTTGAATTAATGTCGTATATTTTCCCTGGTAATAATGGCTCTCCAGGGGTTAGAACCTCGTCTCCGGTGCTATATATGACTATTTTTGGTTTATTATAAACCTTTACTTGAGTCATTCCAACCGCACTTAAGACTCCCAAATCTCGAACGGTGAGAATTTTTCTTTTTGAAAGGATTTTTTCACCTTTTTTCACGTCAGTCCCTATCTTGATGACGTATTGCCCTGGGGAAACCGCTTGAAATATCTTAACTTTATTTTCTAATTCTTCAACATTTTCAATCATGACTACTGCGTCTGCACCTTCGGGCAAGGGGGCACCTGTTGCGATTTTTACACATTGAGACTCTTGAACTGTTCCCTCGAAAGTCGCCCCTGCAGGAACTTCTCCAATTTTATTCAAGGTCACAGGAGTAGTTTCTGTGGCTTCAAATGTATCCCGTGCAACAACAGCATATCCATCCATGCGAGATTTGATAAAATGAGGAACATTAATAGGAGCGAAAATATTGTCTGCCAGGACTCGGTTTTGAGCATCATTCAAATCAACAAGCTCTGTTTCGCGTGCAAGCCAAACAAGTCCGCTTAAGATATTTTCTACTTCTGTCTTAGTAATTGCCTGATAGAACCTTTCGTTTCCCACAATATCACCTCAAAATTTCACGGATAATGGAAGGTACAAGGATATCTCAACTTCAGTGTCCTTTTCGAACCCTTCCACATTCTCTGGGATTTCAAGAACACCATCGGCTCTTGTTGTTGAGCTAATAATACCTGCTGCTTTAATTCGCACGCTTGTCGCTTCTAATATATTTCCACTCTTATCTATCCTCACCCGAACGAAATCACGTCTTCCCAATTTTGATGGTATGGCTGTTCGAAGTCTTGCTTTTACTTTCGGTCGTGGATCTGTTACTGATGCTCCTTGCATTTTTCGTATTGTCGGTCCCGTAAACACTTCAAAAGCAATCATCGTAGATACTGGAAATCCCGGCAAGCAAAATATCAAATTGTCTTGGACTTTTCCCACTGCAATTGGGCTTCCAGGGCGCATCGAAACGCCGTGAAATAATATTTCTCCTTCTTCTTGAAGGATTAATGGTAAGTAATCCCTTTCACCAACTGAAGTTCCTCCCGAAAAAACAACGATATCTGCATCGAGGGCCGAATGAAGTGCATTTTTTAAAATATCTTTATCATCCTGAATGATGCCCCTCTTTATTGGCACTCCGCCGTATAATTCTGTATAAGACTTAATTAAACATGAATTAGTTTCAATGATTTGCCCGATTTTAGGCGTTTTTCCTGGTTCAATTAATTCACTTCCCGTGGATATTATTGCAACTCGGGGTTGTTTATAGACTGGGATTTCAATGATCCCACTAGAAATAAGGATTGTAAGATCTTGCGGTCTAAGCGCGTGCCCTTTTTTTAAAAGAAGATCTCCTTTTTTTACATCTTCGCCTAATTTCATGACGTGTTTACCCGGAACTGTGGGAAAATGAATTTCCAATTGTCCATTTTCTTCTTCTGCCTCTTCAATCTTGATGACTGCGTTTGCTCCCTTGGGAATGGGTGATCCCGTGGCTACCTGAATCGCCGTGCCCGAGTGAACTTCTTTTTGTGAGGTTTCATAAATTTGAATTTGATCAATGATTTGCATTCTTGCAGGGTTAGTTTGACTACACCCAAATGTGTCTTCGGCTCGAACGGCATATCCGTCCATTGCCGACCGTTCAAAATGAGGAATGTTTACCCGTGAATGAATGTCTTTTGCCACAACTCTTCTTAATGCAGAATCTACGTTGATAATTTCCTCTGGCATTAACTTGAAATGTGTTTCTAAGATTCTCCATGCATCCTGAATGGATACTAATTGTCTAAATCCATCTTTCATTCGTTTAAAGCTCCATCCAAGTCAAATCATTTACATGTATTTAGTCTTTTAACAAGTTAATTCTCAAATATTTCTATGGTCTGATGCCTTAAAAATGAGATAGCGACTAAAAAAAAAGGAAATTTAGACTTTTTAAGACAGTTATCCACACGAGCGAATTTAAAGATCATCCAATTTATTCTTCAGTTCTTCAATTACGCCAAGTATCTTTTCATCAGGACGGTTTTCTTCATAACTGTTTTTAATGAATTTTTCAAAGAAATCCAACTCTTCCAATAGGTTGGGTTTGACGTGTAGTCCCTTGATTTTAAATTCCTTGGAAATACGTTTAGTTTTATCAACCACGCTTAAGAATGACCAAGACGGTAAATTCTTTAATATTATTTTTTCAAGTGCCTTGTTGACAAGTCTGGTGTTATGCAAGATTAATTGTCTTTTAGGAAGGGAAGAATCTCTCACTAATTCGATTTCATCACCCACGTGTACCGTCCAACGGGATTTTTTCCTATTAACTTTTACCCAAATCGGTAATATGGGGGAACCAAACTTTAATGCCTTGGCTGCCACTGCTGGAACCGTTCGGCAGTACTCGGAAAAAAACTTAACATATGGAAATATTTTATATCCTGAGTCTGCTAACCAAATTAAAATTCCATTATTCTCAAGGACTTTATTAATACTCTTTCCCACTGAAGGATCTTGTTCCACGGCATCTATTACATCAATGGCTGCCTTCATGTCATTAATAATTGCAGGAACAGTTTTGACATCAATTAATTGAGTTACTTTGTATCCGCTGTAACCAAGAAATGACGTGCAAACCATGTGATGCCCGTGATGTGCTGCAAGCAGTATGACTCCTTTTCCTTTACGTTTTGCCTCATCAATTTTTTCCAATCCAAAGCCCTTCACATATTTCGGAACATCTGATGGATATCGTCGAAATGAGCAAAATACAAGCAAATCTTCAAACCAAAGCCGTCCCATGAATTCGAAGTGCTTGAGGGCGATATATTCCTTGATTTTTTCACGCGTTTGGTGATCATAACGCTGGAGTCTATCTTTAAGAACAAACTCGACATTGTCCATTGTTTGTGTTTTAAATTTTTTGTCCAAACCCGAAATGAATCTGCAAAACTTCGAAAATAGATACACCCAAATGAATGGTAATTTTCTCGTGAATTTGAACCAGTTTTTTCGATTCATGAGCTTGACGAAACCGATATTGAATGGATGTGCGTAAGGGTTTACAAAGGAATCTTGAGTTCCTGCTGAGTTAAATTCAATTTTTTCAACTTGTACTCGCCCAAAAAGATTAATGTGGAGTATTTTTTCTAATAAAGATTTCTTTTCTTTATTCATATCTGCCCGTTCCGATTTCGATTAAGTTATTCTTATGGCTTTTATTTTTAAACAAACTTAATAAAAATATGGATGATTTTTAAAATATAAATTTGCAATAGAATTTTTATTTCAGACGAATTTGCGTGGTCTGACGTGACGAGGCTAAAGAAAAAGCACGGAAACTTTCAACGACAAGTTGAAAAAACATTTTTGAATTCGATGAAAGAGCTAAATGAGTTTATCATTTATGAATTATTGAAGCAACCACAAATTACCGATTTAATTACTGGGGTTGTAGGATCTTCGAGTTCAAGTAGTTGGAATAAAAGTCGATTTTTTTTACAAGAATTGTTATTTTATCATGCAGACATTATATTGATTAGGGCTTTTTTCGAATATATTCTGAAGAATGGAAGTAATGAAAGAAAAGTTTTTCACGTTTCATTAATAAAACCGACAAATCTCGAAGAAGATGCGGCATTTTCGAAAATCCAACAATCTTTTAGCGATTTTGAACATGCCAAAATTAAAGAATTGCTCCTAAGAAAAATGGAAGTCCAATTTTCTTCCTATAAAGAATTTATCAAGCCGACTTTTCTATCACTTTATTTGGAGAATTCTTTAAAGTATAAAAGATTACTCACGTGGAATGATAGCTTGAGCGTGGTTGTTAAATTTGTTTACGTGAAGTCATTGAAGAAGGGAAAAGGTGTTTACTATACATCTCCTGAAATTTGTGAAAAAATGATTTATTTATCATTAAAGCCCTTATGTGAAACAAAGATCTTAAATCCATTGCGAGAATTGATTTCTAAACAATCAAAGCTTGATTCTCAAGAAATAAAATCCCGCCTTTCTTCGATAATGAATCATTTATTACAACTAAAAATACTCGATCCATCAATGGGAACGGGCAACTTTCTGATTGCCGCTTTTAACTTCTTGGGCGGCTTGCACGAGGTTATCGTGAATGAATTGAAAAAGATTGACGTGGAAATAGTCAATGAGGTTCTTCGCTCCGAAAAAGCAAACTTTCTTATGGATGGAACACCTAATAACTTTTCTCTGTGGCAAGAACATATTTTAACTCATGTCCTGCACGGGCTTGATATTGATCCTAAGGCGACCTTGATTGCAAAAATGCTCCTTTTCCTTGAATTTGTCAATTCTTTTAAAGCTTCAGATGATCTTTTTTGGAAGTTGGACCTGAATTTTTTGACAAGAAATGCTTTGGTTTCCCCCATTAATTTTCATGATGAAGATGCAGGACGGCATTTTAGATCATGCCAGAAACAAATGGTGAGCATTTTGAATATCAGAGAAAAACTCCGGCAGATTACCGATGTTTCAGAAATTCTATCATTAACTGAAAAAAAGAAACTCATTGAAACCCAACTTCGTGATGGATTCATCCAAGAAATGTTAACAAGTGAAATATTAAGACAAGACGATCTACAAAAGTTCATGCCGGTAATATGGCAACTTGATTTTCCTGAAATCTTCTTTTTGAAGGATGGCACGTTGAAGCATGCTTCACGGCAAGGTTTTGATCTCGTGATTGGAAATCCACCCTGGGAAAAATGGAAGGGGCAAAAACACGAGTGGGGTGAGTTGTTTGCAAGCACGAGCCTCTATAAAACAGGAAATACCGCTGAGGTTGTTTCGGAGCTTTTAAAAAAGGATGAACTTCGTCAAGATTTTGAAGATTATAAAGGTCATTACAGGAGAGTTGCTCGATTCCTAAAAGCACGTTTTAGTTTGACAAGTCGTGGCGATCAAAACCTTTACAAGATATTTCTCGAACTTTTTTTGATATTAACTAAGAAAGATGGCATTTTTTCCATTATATGTCCAGCAGATGTTCTTTCAAATAAAGGTACTGATATTCTCCGATCCCATTTATTGAAGAATGTGAATATTTCATCACTCCTTGAAATCATTTCCGGCAAAGAATTTTTCCCGCAGATCCACGATAATATTTCCGTCATGATCCTGACGGTTCGCAAGGGAAATCCCACGAAATTTATTTATACTCGCACGAAAATCTCAACGAAAGATGGTCTCTTAGATGTTGATGATGACTTGGTTCGGAAGAAATTGAAGCAAAATATCAAGATGGGTAAGAATCCACCCCACATTTCCTATTTCTCTGCTTCTATTATTGAGAACCACACCCCAAAGACTAATTCCATTCCACTTTTTGATTCTTCACGCTCTGTTTCTGTCACCCGTAAGATGTTCCGTTATCCAAAACTTGGAGACAAAGAATGGGGCTGTAAAACCTCGTCTGGATTTCACATGACAAAAGCACGAAGAAATCGTTGGATTATTCGGCAGAAAACTCGCATCCCCGTTATCAAGGGTGAAAACTTGGTTCGATTTGGACATAATAATAAAATAAAATGGTGGGTGCAAGAAGAAAAGGAAAAAAATCTTACATTCTGGGGTCAAGATTATATCGGATGGAAAAACGTCACAGGAAACGACTCGCGAAGAAGAATGCGCGTCGTGCTTTTCAAGGCCAATACCGTAGCAGTCGGCAATTGCATCAATGTTATTTATAATTTTCCATTAGGATCTGGTAAATATCTCTGTGCAATGATGAACTCCCTGCCTTTTGAGTTCCGGCTCAGGCAAATCTGCTTGGGAAATAACATAAACAATTACATAATGGAAGAAATGCCTGTTCCCCTGCATGATCCTTCTAATCTAATCCACCGTGCAATTGAATCATGGTACGATGATTTTCATCCAATGAGCATGGATTGGGCAAGACTTCACGGAAATACAAGGTCTTCAATTAAAAAATCCAATTTAGAGCTAAGATACATCCAATATTCTTCCCAACTTGATGCTCTAAGTGCGATGGCTTATGATTTAGATCAGGAAGATCTCAACACCGTGTTAGCTGCTCACGATAAGCTTTGGAATGATTATAAAAAACTCGTTATACAAAATTTCAAAGATTTTAAAGCAAAATTCTCAAAGGAATGAATCAGCAGAAGAAGATAACAAATCTTTTTTAAAAAGAATTGGAAGCATTTTAGATTTTCTCATCGTGTTTTTGCACCCGCAAATGGATATATTTTCTGGAACTCTTTAAATATTTCATTAAAAGGGAATTCTGCTGAAGTCCCCCTGTCTAAAACATATTCAATGTGTTTTTCACCATTTTTTGTTTTGGATGGTAGTATGGCATCGTGTATTCCGTCAAATTCAACAGGAATGTGCCCAAATTTCTCACAAAGACCAAGATCAAATGCGGGAGTTGCCTTGACCCATTTTCCTTTCAAGAAAAGATCAGCATATCCGTGATAGACAAAGAGATTTGTTCCCATGTGTTTCATCAATTTCTCCGTGGCTTGATAATTTCTAATATCGGCAAAATGAAATCGAGCAGGAATCTCAACGGCTCTGGCTAATGCAATCAGGACACATGCTTTTTGAACACACCAACCGATTCTCGCCTTGATCCTGCTTGATGCCTTATATCGAGATTTTCCTACAAATAGGCTATTGTAAGGATCATAACGTACCTCATCACGTGTCCAATAAAAAACTGTTTTTGCTTTCTCAATGGGATCTTTGATGTCCTTTGTAAGTTTTTCAGCCACTTCAAGAACGATTGGGGAATCCGAATCCACAAAATAGGTTGGCTCTAAATATTCTTTCATTTGAAATTCCTTATGGTAAATTCCTACAATATATTTGTGAATCTTTTTATCAATGCTTGAGTTATAAAAGATTAGTTAAAATTTATATTTAATTATTACAAAAAACGGAAAGTCTTCAAAAAGGAAGGAAGATTGAGAATATTTCTAGATTAAATCGGTACAGAGAGAAAATGAATTTCATCATTGAAAAGATGGAGACCATACCAGTAAACAACTATACTATTTTGGAAAAAGAAGGCATTTTTTATAGAGAAATTGTTTCAATTGAAGCCGCGATGGATTTAATCGCAATGATGTTGAAGGACATGGGTAAAACTGTTTCGGATGATTATTCCAACATACAAAATCTGATGGATTTGAAAATTATCTCTAAAGAACTTGCTAATGAATTAAGAAAATGTAATGGACTTAGAAACGTGTTGGTCCATCGATATAACTCTATTGATGATGATCTTGCAATAAATTCGATTAGTGAAATAAAAACAATCTTATCTGACCTGATCAAAATCGTTGAGGATTTCTTGAATGAATTTGGAAAAAATACGCAATGATTTAAAATTTCTGGCGAAGAAAGAAGTAGTTCTTTATGGTTCACGTGTTGATGAAAATCATCATGAGAGATCGGATATTGATATTGCGGTGATTACCAGAAATTCCAATAAAGATGAAAATCTAAAATATTTTTGGGATATTCTGGGAAAGGCACCTGCAATTTATGATATCAGAATATTTGAACTGCTTCCTTTAAAAATAAAGATCGAGATTGCAGACCAGTTCATTGTCATTTTTGGCGATAAGAGCGAAATATCTGAATATTTTTATTTTTATAGGAAATTATGGAAGGACTCAAAATGGCGAATCGAATCGAATCAATTTCGAGATTCGCGTGAAAAGATCTTTTTAATAAGAAAACATTTAGGCAAGAAGAATTGGTAAAATTTCTCTAATAAAAAAAGAAGTTTTTTAATGATTTCATTGCTCTATTTAAAAGTCATGGCAAGATGATCGTGTCAACGAAGAGTTCATACTCTTCATCCTCATTTAAATCATGGACTCTAACTTTTTCTACGGAATTTGTTCCAATAATTTCTAATAATTCTGTTTCGAGTAACACCTTCACGTCAGAACGTTTCAATTTCTTTTTTAGTTCATCCGAACCAAAGATATATTTTAAAGCTGTCATCCAGATCACGCGCCCGGTAATTTTGGTCAAGTCAATTGCCAATTGGATGGTCTTTTCGCCATTTTCAACTATGAGCACTCGTTTATCTCGAAATTTCTCCAAGTCCTCATACTCTTTATAGACTCCTTTTTCAAGAAATTCATCGAGTCCGATGATTTCCTTTGGTTCTGTAACCACGACGCCCTTGCACGTGCCTTCGACTTGTGGTATTTCTTCTATGCCAGCACCGCCCCGGATACCGGATCTCCAATTCTTGATGGCTTTATGGAGTGCATCCGCAGCAAGGTTTGAACAATGCATTTTTATTGGAGGCAGACCATCTAACTCTTCCGCCACGTTATTTCTCGTGATTTTCATTGCCTCATCAAGGGTTTTTCCCTTTGCCATCTCAGTAATCATGCTACTAGTTGCCACGGCTGACCCGCAACCAAAGGTCTTGAATTTTATGTCGACAATGCGGTCATCTTGCACGCGAATGTAGATATCCATTAAATCGCCGCAAACGGGATTTCCAACGCGTCCAACGGCAACGTCGTCTCCTTCTAAAGTCCCTACATTACGGGGATTTCGAAAATGTTCTAAAACTTTTGCTGAATATTGTGTCGATTTCATCACATATCCTCCTCTGATGTTAATGGGGATAATTTACGCAGCCTTTCAACAACACCAGGAAGCACTTCAATGAGATAATCGATGTGTTCCTTTTTAGTATATTGACCCATCGTCACTTCAAGAGAACCGTGTGCCTCTTCGTGCAACAGTCCGAGTGAAATCAACGTGTGTGATGGTTCAAGTGTTTTGGATGAGCATGCTGATCCTGTTGCGATTGAAATGCCTTCATCTTTTAATGATAAAAGAAGTGATTCTCCCTCGATATAATCAAATCTAAAATGAGCATTATTGGGCAATCTCTTTGTTGGATGGCCGTTTAGGTGTGATTTCGGAATGATTTCTAAAATATTTTTTATGAGATAATCTCTTAATTCCGTTAATCTTTTTGCTTCTGCCGTCATGCTAATTTGAGCCAATTCCGTGGCTTTAGCCATGCCAACAATTCCTGCTACATCTTCTGTCCCTGATCTAAGACCTCTTTCTTGTCCTCCACCAATAATTATTGGATTGACCGTAACTCCCTTCCGAATGTAAAGTGCTCCAACACCTCGGGGACCATAGATATCATTTGATGATAGTGTTAACAAGTCGATTTTTAGTTGTTGAACGTCAATGGGAATTAGACCTTCTGCCGCAACGGCATCTGAATGGACTACAATGCCGTGTTCTCTTGCCATTTTCGTGATTTCTTCGATAGGTTGAATCGTGCCAATCTCATTATTTGCAAGTTGAACCGAAATTAATATGGTATCTTCCCGAATTTTTTCTTTTAACTTGTCCAATTTAATGATACCATTAAAATCAACTGGAATTTTGGAGATTTCAAATCCGTTTTTCTGCAAGTATTTTGCTATATTATGAATCGAGATGTGTTCAACTTCAGACACGATGACATGCTTTCCTTTCCGTTTATTTCTCATTGCATGTCCAATAATCGCCAAGTTATTCGATTCCGTGGCTCCTGACGTAAAGATGATTTCTCTGGGTTCTGCCGCATTAATGAAATTAGCGACTTTTTTTCTACTGTCTTCTAATGCCTGAGTTGCAATGTCACCGTCATAGTGCAAGGATGAAGCATTAGCAAATTTTTTCAAAAAAAATGGTTTCATCGCCTCAAAAACTGCGGGATCTACTGGCTTTGAGGCTTGGTAATCCAAATATATGGTCTTCGTTATTCATTTACCTCCTTTTTAGAACCACATCGTGCCGCCTGCATCTAAGACTAAATCGTTCAAAGTCGCAGCACCAACTACTTTCACTCCGGGGATCAGGTCGACTTTTTCCCAGCCGAGCATCTGCTTAGATGCTTCACACACCAGAATTTCAATCCCCATTCCCTGTGCCTTCTCAATCATTTCCTTTATACTCGGGAATGACCCGAGTTTTATCTTCTCTGCTTCCCCAGTTTTAAGAATTTTTAAAGATGTCCCAAGATAATAAATCGTGGGCTTTAAATCCATTGCCTTTGCAGTTTGTGCCAACACGAGTGGTGGATATTGTTTTTCGGGGTTATCTGTTGTTATCACGTATAATAAAACTTTTTCATCTTTCATTATTCAAAATCCTCCTATTTGGTTCTTCTGATTAAAAACCGAAGAATTCCTTCATCATTCTCGAAAAGTAACAATTCGTGTCCAGTTCGTTTTGCAAATCGTTTAAGATCCTCTTCTGCCGCTGGATCATCTGCAATAATTTCTAATACCTCACCTACCTTGATGGAGTCGATCGCTTCACGTGTTTCAAAAAGTGGAACTGGACAGTACAATCCGATAGTATCTATACTCTTATCTGGCTTGATATCTTTTCCCTCGGACGTTTCAAACATCTCCTATTGACGGGAATTATTCTTTTAATAACAGCGTTATAGACTAATAAATTAAGAAGTTAGCGATATAAAAGAGTCACTATAAATTAGTAATATAACTATCAGGTAATGAACTTTTTGCACGTGCAAGATTCATTAAAAATCATGAGAAAATATGATAAATTATGCGTGTTTTCGCAAGTGAAGGAAAATCACGGGCTTTTCTGTCCTGTAATGACGTAATTATTCGAGGTTTCTTAAAATTTGGCAGGAAGATCAATTTTATAAAGACTTTATCAAGGTAAAGGAAAAAATCAAGGCATTTTTAAATGTCCATCTTGAATCTAAAGAAAAACTAGCTCATGCTATTATTGAAAGAATAATATTTTATTATTTTCTTAGCGATATATATCCAAAATACGTGCCAAATCTTTTATCCATTATCAAGAACAATGATTTTCCCACTAGTTTTTTTGAGGATTATTTAAAGCCCATTTTAATTTCCTTTCAAGAAAACAAATTTATTAAATATGTCGATTTTCAATTTCCTGTGGGCGTGCTACAAGTAATTTTTGGCTCGAGTTCTTCGGCATTACGTTCAACTTCACTACCCGATGAAATATGGCATGATTCCAACAATACTGGCATTCTGGATCTCCTAAACGCTTACAAGTGGGCAAGCAATTATCAAGCAGAGAATGGTTCATCATTACTTCCAGATATTTTTAACACCATTTATTTAAGATCAATACAAGCACCGAAAAAGTCTGGTTCCTTTTATACTCCCGTTGAAATTGTTGAACGGATTTCACGAACTGCGATTAGGAATTTCATTCTTTTTCAATTAAATCAGCAACTAAATCAGAGTTATAACGACATGAAAGATGTCACGCGTGATTTGAAGACTCCGGAGCAAAAAAAAATCCTGAAAAAAATTCTATCTTCTATCAAGATCATCGATCCTGCCATGGGGTCTGGTTTATTTATAATTTCTACTCTCAAGATACTGCTTGAGATGAGAATGAATTGTATCACTCTCGATGAGCCACGTGACAAGCAATTTTACACGAAAAATAAACCCCCTTATTCGGCCTTGATGATCAAGCAAATAATAACATCAAACCTGTACGGTGTAGACCTTCAAGTGGAAGCCATTCGTCAATGTAAACTTCAAATATGGCTTTTTTATTTAGTAGGACTCCGTTCATTATCCAAGAATGAATTAGAACTTTTAAATTCTGATCTAAGGCTGGAGTTCAATTTAAACGAAGGAAATAGTCTAATTGGACGACTAAACACAAATGAAGACAGGCAAATTTTTACCAAACTTGAAGAAACGAAAAAAATAAAGCCATTTCATTGGTGGAAGGCATTTCCCGGAGTCATGGCGTCTGGGGGATTTGATGTAGTCCTTGGAAACCCTCCTTACGGAGATCGAGTTCTTAGCCCATGGGAAAAATTAATCATTGAACGTTTATATCCAAAAAAAACGAGTAAAATTAAAGATCAAAAAGGATCGAAAAATGCTGCTTCTGTATTCATCGAACGTATCCACTCATTGTTGAAACTGAATGGTGTATTCGGTCTTATCGTCCCGAATAGCATTGCTCGTTCTCGTGAGTTTTCAAAAACTCGAGACTTGTTGTTAGAAGATTTTCGACTTTTGGAAATTGGTGATGAAGGTGCACCCTTCAAAGGAGTCACGCTTGAAATGATCACCATTTTCGGAATCAAGTTAACTCAGAATCAAGATTATGAAATAAAGATAATAAATCATCGAAATCAACACGAGAAAAATGAAAATCGCGTGAAAAAAAGCGTCTTTAAAAAATATGATCGTTTCATGTTATATTGGGATGAAACATGGGAGCGTATTATTGACCGTGCTGAATTCAACATGATTGTTGGTAAAAGAGGGATGGTACCGCGAGACAAGATACAAAAACAACACGATTCCAAATTTAGAATTCCAGTTCTGTTCTCTGGCAAATCCATAAAGAAATACATGCTCGTTTCCAGCTTTTTTGAATGGGGATCAGATGCGATTTTAGACTCAGCTGTAATCAGGAAAGCCATGGAATCCCCCATGCTTTTAGCAACGCGATTAGATAATTACATTCGAGCCACGTATAAACCCGCGGGATTTGTCCCGGGAGATAATGTCATTAAACTTACTTTGAACGAACCTAAATATTCACTAAAAGAAATATTATTAATTCTTAATTCGAAGCTTTTTGGATATATCGTTCCTAAATATTTATTTAATCGATCACAGAAGACATCTTGGCTTCAATCAATAGTTCATTTAATTCCTCTTAAGAAAACTCCGCATCCGCCCGTATTCGAATTCTTTTCTAATCTACTCATTCATTTAAATCAATATTATTACGATTCATTTCTATTAGAGAGCACCCGTAATGAAGAGATCGAAGACCTGATCAAATATTTCGAAGAAATGATTGCAGATACACTCGTATTTGAATTATATTTTTTACCACCTCAGAAAAATCTGCTTTGTCAATATTTAAATCAGTTAGAAAAACCATTGAATTTTAATTTCAAAGAGATCTTGAGTTTTCAAAAACGTTTAAGACAAGATTCACGTCTTCATTCCTTAATTTCACGCATCCGAGAACTTGAAGTAGTTACCCTGATAGAAAATAATCCAAACGTTCAAGAAATAGAAAAGAAAAAAAGAGCATTTTAACAAATGTTTAATTAAATGCTTAGGCGACTTGGAATGGACCTTAAAGATGAATTTATCAAGCGACTCATTGAATGGTTTGAAAAGAATAAAAGAGAGTTTAGCTGGAGAAAACCTGGATTAATTCCATTCCACTCTCTAATTGCCGAATTAATGCTACAGAAGACGGGTGCCAATCAAGTTGAAAAAATCTTTCCCGATTTCATAAAGAAATATCCGACTCCATCAAAAATCGTTGAAACCGACCTAGAGAAATTGGAACGAGAACTCGAGCCTCTCGGCTTGCAGAATCGACGCGCTCGAGATCTGAAAAAACTTTCCGAAACTATATTGGAACTTAACGGCGAAGTTCCTTCGACTTTTGAAGGATTGATAGCATTGCCTGGCATCGGTGAATACATGGCTAATGCGATTCTTTGTTTTGCATTCAATCAAGATGTTCCCATTGTCGATGCCAATGTCGCTAGAATAATGAAACGCGTTTTCTCGTTAAAGGTTAAAGATGCTCCAACTCGTGATAAGCGTTTATGGGAATACGTGTCTTTTCTTATTGTTCCCGGACAGGCTAAAAAGATCAATTACGCATTGCTGGATTTTGGTGCTTTGGTTTGTATTGCTCGGAAGCCGAAATGTCAAGGTTGTTGCATGCTAAAAATCTGCCATCACGGAAAGAAACATGTCAATAAACTAATAGATGCCAAAAAAGAATAAACTTTCAAACCTGCACCGCTGGGGCTTTTAAAAAAAGAGAAATGGATTTAGAAAAACCATCCCTTGCGACGAGCCCACCATTTAAAGAGTTCTATTCCCGCAATGCTCTGGAATGCTAAAACTAGCACTACCAACCAGTCAATTGGATTTAGAAACATCCAGTACAGGTCAAGAAATCCATCTGTTAAACTCGCCAATAAGGAAATGAGAGATTGTCCCGAGACAATTGATCCTCCCGTCATGCTCCAGTTCCCGAGAGTATTTAGTCCACCGAAAATCGTCAATCCAATTTGTCCATAGAGCACGATTCCAATAATTACCATTAGCCAGACGTTGAATTCCTCACGAATGCTTTTGAATAACGAACTGTTTGGACGACGTATGCTCCAGATCATGGCGCATTCTGATATGAAGATGACGTTCATGCACATTGTCCTGGCTTTTTGAAGATGTAATGGTGGTGGCCAAGATTTTGTTAGCAATACGGGGTCCAGCGAAGTTAGATATGGATTCAAGTTAATAAAAGGATCGGGTTGCAAGATGCTGAAAGGCAAGAGGAAAGCCAGTAGATAACCCAAAGCCATAAATGCCACGCTCACGCATAGTAGAACGAAGGTGTTCCGATTGAAAAGTTCTTCATTATTTCGCGGGGGTTCTTTCATGATATCCTTGGGAAAAGAGTCAAATGCTAGAATTAATGGTGGCAAGCTATGGACCGCTAAAACCAAGAATGTATGTTGAACGAAGGTATAACTGACGACACCTGGAATGAATGCAAGCGTGAAAAAGACAGCTCCTTCAACAAGATCGATGCAAATGAAGAAGAAGATGATCATTCTGATTCTGGAATAAATACCCCTTCCAACACGGATCCCTTTTTCTATTGAAGCAAAGTTATCATCAGAAATTACCATATCTGCCGATTCTTTTGCAACATCTGTTCCCATTATTCCCATTGCAATGCCTGTATCGGAATTCTTCAGGGCAAGTGCATCGTTAATACCATCTCCTGTCATTGCAACGATCCGATCTGCTTCATTTTGATATCGCTTGACGATGACCTCCTTATCAGAAGGTAAAACGCGAGAAAAAACAGCTGTTTTTAAGAAATCTTCCGTGGATAATGAATGAATGTCCTTTCCTTCAACAACTAACTCACCCGGTTCATAAATATTCATTTGTTGAGCAATAGCTTTTGCAGTGCTGGGATGATCTCCCGTGATCATCACTACGGTGATCCCTGCAGATTCACAGGATTGGACTGCCTCTCTTACACCTTCTCGAGGAGGATCAAGGATCATTACAAATCCAAGAAAGACGATATCTTCTTCAACATCTTCGCGTTTCCATTTATGTTGTTTCTTTTTCTTCTTGGCTTTGGCTGGTTTTACAGGCTTTGACTCCTGCAATGGTTTGTCGAGATCCCGCACGCCAATTGCCAAGGTTCTATAACCTTGTTCTGCATGGTTTAAAATCTGTGTTTTTATCTCATTCTTCATTTCTTCAGTCAATGGCACGATCTTGTTTGACAATACTATTGATGACGAAAGATCTAAAATGATTTCGGTCGCACCCTTAATATAGGCGGTGATATTTCCTTTGGGGTCTTTATAAATCGTTGTCATTCGTTTTAAGTCCGAGTTGAAGGAGAATTCCTGCAAGATTTCGTATTCATATTTTGTTCCAATTGGATCCAGTCCTGCTTTTTCAGCCAAGACTATGAGTGCTGCTTCTGTCGGATCTCCAACTGCATTTCTAACTATCTTGGATGATTGATGTTGGAGTTTAACGAGAACGCGCTCTTCGGTTATTGAGGCATTATTGTTTAAAATTCCTGAAATTAACATCAAGTGGAGATAAGGGTAACTTTTCAATTCAATGACCGATCCATTTTCAAGAATTTGACCATTTATATCATATCCTGCTCCCGTTACATTGAAAATGCGATTATTGAACCATATTTTTTGAACTGTCATTTGATTTTGCGTGATCGTTCCTGTCTTGTCAGAGCAGACCACGGAAACCCTACCCATTGCTTCAACAGCGGAAATATTTCTTATGATCACGCCTGATTTTGCGAGGTTAAATACTCCTGTTACAAGAATCACGGTTGTCAATAATGGTAAATTAATTGGAACCGTATTCATGGCAATTGCGATGGAATCTACGAATTGTGCTCGAATGCCAAAGATTCCTATCATTAAAGGAGTCAAAGGATTGAAAACGACATACCAATAGACCTTGTACCAAAAAATGGTGATTAAGAGCATGATTACAATAATTGCTAAAAATCTAGCAAAATTATTCATTTTTCGAGTTAAGGGGATATCAGGAGTTCCTGTTTCAGCCAGGCTTTTTGAAATTTTACCTATTTCTGAGAAAATACCTGTTGCGGTGACGACTATTTTTGCCCGTCCTGTAGTAACGTAAGTTCCCATGAAGACCATGTTACTTTGTTTTTGAATGGGTACTTTACTTCCCACGATTACTCCCGGTCCTTTTTCAACAGGAACTGATTCACCTGTTAAAGGTGCTTCATTCACCGTCAAATTAAAACTTTCAATAATTCGTCCGTCAGCCGGGATCTTATCTCCGGGCGATAATAACACGATCTCACCAGGAACGAGATTCTTCATGTCAATTTCGTGAGTCTTGCCTTTCCGTAATATTATGGCTTTTGCAATGGCTATTTTTTGAAGTGATTCAAGAGTTTTATGAGCCCTATATTGTTGGACTATTGCGGTTATGCTGTTTGCACCAATAACAATGAATGTAATCAAGGCGTTCCCACGTTCTCCCAGTGTCAATAGAATTATTGCACTTGCAATTAGAATGATTATGAAAATATTAAAAATGGGTGCCAGATAGATCTTTACTATCGATTTCCCTGCTTTTGGAATTTCATTGAAGCCGATCCATTCCAATCGGGCATCTCTTTCCTTTATTTTTAATCCTTGATTTGGATCTGTCTCTAATTCTTTAAAAATATCTTCTAATTTTCGTGAATAATAATCTCTTCTTTGTGAATATTGGGGAGCACGTGCCATGAGACCGACAACCTGTAATTTTTTTTTACGTTTTGAATTGAATAGAAAAGCGAGTTTGTAGATATTGAAGACTTGATCAAATTTATTTGTTTAGATGCTCATTTTGAAAAGTCTATTGGAATGATTTTTTGTATTTTGGTTTAGGAAGAAAAAGATCTTGACCTGTAATGGTATTCAGAGAATTTTTTCTGATTAAAAAAATGATAATTGAATTGCTTGTTTAGGAATCGACTTAATTTTTCAAGACAATAAGAATCAACCACGAATTTGAACGGATATTCAATCTCGGAGAGAATCAACGTGCCACGATCTTTAAGCGGGGCTGGTCCAATTCGTTTTTCCTTAACCAATTCTCCTGTTAATAAGGACAAAATGTCTTCAAAATGAAGTTGTTCTTTTCCCACCAATAACAAGCAATTTACAATTCGACGAACCATTTGGTATAAAAACGAAGGTGCTTTAAGGCGGAACGTCAAGAAATCATCCTTTAATTCAACATTAATATACGTAATGGTTCTGTTGGTCATCGTTCCTTCTACATATTTACAAAAATTTCGAAAATCGTGCGTGCCAACAAAAAGTCTGGAGGCTGCTTTCATGTCATCGACGTCCTCACCATCATGCCTACAAATATATTCATACGATCGTGACATGGCGTGGAATCTTGGAGAAAAATCTGTGGCGACGGGTGTACTTGCCCACATGATTATATCATCAGGGAGTTTCATGTTGATTTTTGGTAGAATTAATCGTTCTTCCGTGTCAAATGCGATAACTTGTTGTAGTGCATCGACTCCTTTGTCCGTTCGGGACGCATAAAGAAATGGTTCGTCTTTTTCTAGGTAGCCTGCAGCATGTAAAGCATCGCGTATTCGTTTTTCGATGGTATCTAGGTCATTTTGAAGCTGAAATCCATGATAGTTGTTCCCTAGGTAGAAAACTCGAATCGCATGTCGCATGAATTCACGTCCGGAGTCCAATCAAGTGACTTTTTCTAATTTCACTTATTCTAACATTAATTTTCTTGCCTGAGAGATCGCTATCTTCATGTATTATGACTGATTTATAAGCAAAGTTTCTTCCAAGCCATGAGTCATCCTTACCTGCCTCCGTGACTAAAATAGAACCTTCCCAATTGATCCATGCTTTGTTTCTTTCCATTGTTATCTTGTCAACTAACGTTGTACATGCTCTTGAACGTTTTTTAATTTCTATTGAGTTAATTTGATTGGGCATGTCTTTGGCTTTTGTCCTTGGACGCCCACCAAACTTTGAAATATTCACGATATCGGGCTTAATAGCTTCTAGCACTCTTAGTGTATCTTCAAATTGTTTTTCAGTTTCATTTGGGAAGCCCACGATCACGTCAGTTGCGATGGTCATTAAGGGAAATCTAGAACGGAATTGTTTAATGATTCCAATAAATTCGCGAGGTGTATAATTTCGATTCATTTGGGAGAGTATATCATCGTTTCCTGATTGTAATGGAAGATGTAAAAACTTGTATATTTTTTCTGATTCATAAGACTTGATAAGGTCTGGCAATATTTTCATGCAACTATTTGGATTCATCATTCCAACTCGAATGTAAAAATCATCATTTATAGAAGTGATTTCGTTTAATAAATTTGGAAGGCGATTTTTTTCATGTTGATATGATGCGGTATCTTGCGCCGTCAGCCATATTTCCTTGCATCCACTTTGGACTCCTTGTCGTGCTTCATCAAGAATTTCCTCTGGTGGATAATTGAAAAGATGTCCTTTTGCTATCCGGACACAGCAATAAGTACAAGATCCCTGACAGCCTTCGCTTATTGGAATGATGCAGATGAATGGATTGGAACGAATTTTTGCCTGACCCAACTTGCTTCTTTTTTTACTGTGAATCTGAATTATTTTTTCTCCTTCTAGGGTTCGTTCTACTGCGTCTGAGATTTGTAATAAAGCGTGAGTTCCCATAAGGCTAGCATTTGGAGCCAATTCTTCAAGTCTTCCCGGTATGACTTCCGGAATACATCCCGCTATGATGATTTTTTTTTCAGGATGTGTTTTAACAAGACTGGTTAGTAGACTTAAAATTTTATTTTCAGTTGGACTTTTTACCATGCAAGTATTCAAAACGATTAGGCCAGCATCTTCTAGTCTATTCGTAAATGAATGCCCATTTTTTTTTAAAATACCACGAATGATCTCAGATTCGTGCTGATTCATGGTACAACCATATGTTTTAATAAAAATTCGAGCCAAGCTAACCCCCTCCCACAGGGGGAATGATGACAAACTCATCTGCTTCTGTCAGTAATGTAGAGAGACCGTTTAAATCCTTGATATTAACCTTATTAATGAGAAAATTCAAAATGGGATTTAATTCACGTTTTGGTTTTGGATAAAGATAGTCTTGCAGCTTTTCACCATGTATTTCGGCTATTTTTTTGAGAAGATCCTCTACCGTTGCATCCTCAGGAAGATTAATGAATTCTTCTCTTTTTTTTACAACATCGGCAATATATGCAAAATATTTCAGAAGAACTCGAGGCAAGGCACCTACTCCGTATAGTTAGAAAAAAAATATATCTGAATTAAAGTCCCATGACTTTTATTAGATCGTCTACGCCTTCACCCGTCTTTGCACTAACAAACAAGACATCTAGGTCTGGGTTTATGGCTTTACAATCTTTTATTAATTGTTCTTGTGCTTCTTTTGGCATGTCAACGGCTTCTGCTATGTCCAGCTTGTTGATAACGACCAAATCGGCACCCCACGTGTCTTTTGATTGCGTGAAAATCAGTGGGTGTTTCTTCACGATGTATGGTCCATTGGCAATGCTGAACACTACAATTCTTTTTTCTGCTCCTAAAGGGAAATCTGCAGGACAAATCATGTTGCCAACTTGTTCGATCAAACAAACGTCAACATCAGGGATGTCTTCTAACGCGGGCCGCATTGTATAAGCATCTAAGTGGCATTCACGCCCCGTGTTTATTTGAATGGCTTTTACACCGTGTCGTTGTATGCGATCAGCATCAATAGATGTTGCCAGATCTCCATTGATCACTATCATCTTATATTTGTCTTTTAATTTTTGAACGAGTTTTTCAATGAGACTGGTCTTCCCCGAACCGATATTTCCCAAGATTTCGAAAACGCGCATCTTTCTATCTTTAAAGAATTTCGAGTTTTCTTCCGCCAGTTTTACGTTTGCACGTATGAGGTCTTCTTCCGAGCTCTCAAATTTAATCCATTCTTCGGGCATTTTAAATCACACGTATTTTTCAGTATCACGCAAGGTAAATAAAATATTATTCACCTATTCTTCTTTATCATGAAATGGAAATAATCCTTATTTACTTTTCCAAAACATCGTGCACTCATCATTTCAATCAAATGGAAGCGGTTCTTCTTCTTTCAATGTCGAAATATCTGATTCCACGCGAAGATCCCCGTCTTCTAGCTTCCGTTGAAATTTAAATCCCAGCTTATCAATTGTCTTTAAAATTTTATAGTTGTCCGAGAGGACCGTCGCATAAATCTTTTTGATTCCTTTCTCTTTTGCAATGGAAATCAGGTATTTGATGAGGATTGAACCGATTCCTCTTCGTTGATAATCATCTCTTATGACAATCGACATTTCGGCGGCGTCTTCATCATGTTCGTCCACGATGTAACGTCCAATTCCTATTAACTTCTTCTGAGGATTCTCAACAACTAAGGCAAAATTCTTTTGATAATCGATGCGAGTGAATTTTCTAACGCGGCTTTTCGGAACATTTTTCTTCGTCTGAAAAAACCGGAAATAAATGGTCTCTTGAGACAACGAATAGTAAAGCTCTAAAACCGCATCATCATCTTTTGGACTTATTGGTCTAATTGTTAATTTTTCATCATTCCGCGTTAGAAATCTCGTATATTTCTCGATATTGGGATCATTTCTTGCAATTAAGAACATCAAGTCGAGAACATCATAAATGAAATTCTTGTAATAGACGTTTTTATCGTTACCATTCATTAAAATCACTCATATTTCACAAATCATGAATCGTTGACGTTCTCTAAATCCCGATTTTTTATATGCACGAAATCCGCTGGAATTCTCAACATCTATAAGTAGAGTGCACGTTTTAATGTTCCTGAGTTTCAATTTTGTCACCAGGAATTCGAACATTCGTTGGAAGATCCCTTGTCCTCGGAATTTCTTCGTGACGACCACTTCGACCAATAATGCTTCTTTTTCTTCATTGAAGATTGGTGGTCTTGTCAGTATCTCACAATGAATCATGCCAATGATAATTCCCGCTTCTTCTGCAATGATAAAAATATGGGAATCGCGCTCCAAGTACATTTCAAAATATTCCGATACTAAAATCTTGGAAAGACGTTCTGGTTTCATGTCGTAGAAGTATGGATCATATCTGAGGTGCGAGCTTTGAAGTTCCCACCATAATGAAACGAGATCTGATAAATTTTCCTTTGTTGCAAGTCGAATTCTCACGCGATTCCCCTCAATTTGCTTTTGCTTTTCATTCATGAAATGGACTTTATAACTTTAATTGCAAAAATTCGAGCGTTTTCCAAATCTTCGTCGTCAGGATGCGTGTCCGACGTTTTTGCGGCTTCTACTCGATCCGGAAAGATCTTTGCAAGTTCTGGAATCATTTCATGCTTTCCTTGACAGGTGAAAAGTTGATTGAATAATTTTAGGTTTTTTTTCTTGCATATCTTACGAGCTTGCTTGAAAGCACCTTCATAGTGCTCTGGGATGGGAACTCCGTGAGTCGTAAAGACTGCAATTGTCGCTTCAAGACCATTTGGGAGATCTTCAAGAAATTTTTTGCATGTTTTTTGTAATTTCATGAACCAAACTGGTGAGCCGAGAAAAATCACGTCAAGATTCTCGATACTTGGAGAATTCTGCTCTGAAAGATCGACGAGTTGTTTTTCTCCTTCAATAGTTTCGTGGATGGCTTGAGCGATTTTTTTAGTATTTCCAGTTTTCGAAAAATAAACGACTAAAGCTCTCAAATTGATT
Organism: Candidatus Helarchaeota archaeon; assembly: GCA_029838215.1. Taxonomy (GTDB): domain Archaea; phylum Asgardarchaeota; class Lokiarchaeia; order Helarchaeales; family RDOG01; genus JALGVI01. The sequence goes on from JALGVI010000003.1 coordinate 115,847, forward strand.
TCGCCTCATTTTTTTATATTATTATTAAATTTTTTAAGTTGGAGAGCCATTGTCACGTCGCCTCTCGTTCTTTCAATGATGCTTCGTGCCACGTCACACTTTTTTCGAAGCCCTGGAATCATTGCCTTTGGATAGTCTAGACTCGATAGAGTCTGAAATATTTCATCCATTAAAAGCAGGTATTTTTCAATCTCAGAGAAGTCATCGTGACGGATGGAGTCTAAGATGTAACGACGTAACTCTCCAACCACATCTGCCAATCCTAATAAAACGGACAAATCCTCCACCTGTAAATCTTCAATATTCTTTCTCAAGATGGGTTCGTCCTTAATGAATTTATATACGAAAAAGGATTCCATGAATTCTTGTTGACAACTGGTGACGTATCCTTTATAATAAACTTCGGGGTAGTCTTCTTTATACAGTCGGCGGATTTCTTCGACAATTAGTTGGTTTTCTCTTAACTTTTCTTTTGCTGACTCAAATTTACGTCTATGGATGTATTTTATTGTTTCACTTGACAAGCGAATTGATTTTCGAGAAAGGATCAAGACTTTCTCTCGAGCCGTGTCGGAAGCATCCAATCTCGTTCTTATTCCTTGTATTAAGTCTTCTATCATGTATTCACTTCAGCTTTTATGTATTTTGAAAAATAGATTTCCGAAGCATTAAAGCTTTTCGGACGAGTTCATGAAAATTTTTCAACGTTCTTGCTTTTTGAAAGGAGAACCACGCGACTTTGAATTGATTCGTCAACGATTTCGTATCCTGAATGCACGGCTATTTCTTTAGCGAATTCGCGAATTTTTTCGTGTGAAGGCATATTTTCAAGGGTGAGTTGTCGTCCTTTTTTCCGAGAAAAACCTAAAAACATGTAGGCTTTTGCTTCTACAAATGTTGGGTTAGCTCTATCTATCAATCTTGCAAATCCTTCTGGATTTTTAAGATTTAGTCCATCGACTAATGTAAGACGTAAAACCGTCCGACTCTTTAACGAATTAAACGATTCTAAAGTTTGATTAAAACGCTCCCATCCATCAGAAATTAACGGTCGACAGGTCGATTTATACGATTCTTTATCTGGTGCGATTAATGAAACGTATAATTGATCTGGTTCTTCGATCTTGGCAAGTACATCCGGTAACGTTCCGTTTGAAACAAGAAAAGTAATCAAGTCACGTCGCTTGCATTCCAAGATCAAGTCGCTGATGCGGGGATAGAGTAAAGGTTCCCCAGAGAGTGAAATTGCAACTGAAAATGGATCGTTTGCCTCTTCCCACTTCTTCCAAGAAACGCTTTCGTGTGATGTTGGCTTATATCCTGATAAAATTCTTCTCCATTCATGAACGCAGCCATCTAAAATCGTCTTCGGGTCATCAAGTGGGACTTCTATTTTCGTTTGTTTCCAGTAAAAATCAATGTCCTGTGGTTGGATGCGCCAACAGAACCGGCAAGAATGGGTGCACCAGATTAAACTGGGAGAAATTTGCATGCATCGGTGACTTTTAACGCCATAAAACTTTTCTTTATAACAAGTTCTGCCTTCTACTAGACTAAGATGCGTCCACCTGCATTTTTTAATGCCTGAATGATGTCCGACAATGTGGTATTTTTGTTTTTTTAGGAGTGCCTTGATTTCCTTTGGAAGCTCTTCCATTAATTTATTCCTTCTTTTCACTTGCATTCGAATGAAATTCTTTCAGAAAGACGTTCTTTTCGTAGTTTCCTCGGATATTTTAAATCAATTTCCTTAATTAAGATGTCTTCCTGATTTTTCTTGCCGACCCTGATATCTAGCTTCGCAGGTGAACTATGACCTTTTTTAAAACCAACGATCATGCTCTCTCCTGAAAGGGGGCTTCCAAACGGCGTTGCACCAATGGTATTCACGCTACAAATTGGCATCCGGTTTTCCAATGCACGTGCTTTAATGTAGATGTGCCAGTTTTCTACACCTGATTCCGAAACCATGACCGGATTGAAGATTATGTCAACACCATGTTGAGCAAAAGCTCTTCCGACTTCAGGAAAGGCGTTTAGATCAAAGCAAATTGCAACTCCGATTTGCCCAAAATCCGTTTTTATCATCCTAAAAATCTGGCCTCGCTTGTATCGTTCACGTTCCATTAGATATAGATGAATCTTGCGTTGTTTTGCAATACACTCACCACTTCGATTAAAAACACACGATGTAACGTAATCCCCTTCCGATGTTTTTTCAGCTACAGCTCCTCCTATAATATAGACGCCATGCTCCCTTGCTAGAGACGAGAGAAAATCAGAGCAAGTAGAAAAATCAATGGCATGAGCATTTTTTGGGTCGTATTGTGCCCACTTTTCTCCCAAACAAATGATATCCACTTCTTCTTTCGCCACGTTCTGTATCATTGCTTTGATTTTAGGAAATAAGGTGGCTTTCGGTTCGATTCTTGTCTGCAATGCACAAACTTTTACCAATAAATACACATCACGAAATTTTGATTTTTTAACTTTTAATTACAATAATCAAGCATTATGAATAATTCATGATTTTAACCATTGTCGCAAACAAAAAATTTTTGGATAGATTCTGGAAATTGAGTTATTTCTTGAAATATGACGATTAATTGATGATTAAAATTAAAAAAAAATGGGGATTGTTGCTCAACTAGAATCGTTTCTCTATATTTAATAACTTGGAGACCAAGAATACGAACTATTGCTCTCATACGACCGCTTGATTGCACCATAGATCATAAAAACGAAGCCAATTATCGTGACTATTATTCCAAATATGAATGGAAAATTGATGAAACCATTGATGTTGTACGTGAAGATGAGCCCGATTTGAGCAATATAACTGAGTGTTGTGATGTCTACTATGGCTGCCGAGATCAATTCAAGGAACGGAAATAAATACTTATAGGCATTTCCGGGGATGCCCAAAAATATGAAGATCCAGCCAAAAATTGCCAAGGCCATTCCTGCTATGACTTTTCCAATGCCCATATTCTCACCTTCATTTTTTCCTCCTGACAGCGGCTATTATGATGCAAATGAGTCCGATTACAATAGATAATGAGATTCCGCCGATTAAAATGAAAATGGATGTATCAGAAGTTGCGGCTACTCCAAAGATTTGAACCAAACCATTTCCAAAATAGTAATCATAGCCGGGCGTGCCAAGATCTCTCGCTCTATCTATTAAAGTCTGATTTATTTCATCTGGTGCAATTCCATCCGCAAGAAGTAGAGCCATGATGCCCGCAACTAATGGGCAAGCCATTGACGTTCCGCTCTTATAATCGTATTTTCCGTCCGTTACCGTGGAAAGAATTTCGTACGGTGATGATCCGCCAGGAGCCACGAAATCAATCGTATCGCCATTTTGGGAATGATCATCTTCATCCGTGTATTGGGAGTAATATGCCAAATCATTTAGAATCGTGGATGACCCTATTGCGAAAACATTTGGAAGGCGGGCTGGATAAAGAATTGGACTGCGAAATGCTTGCGTGGCATTATTTCCTGCAGCAGAAACGACAAGGATTCCGAACGAGACGGCTGTATCTATTGCATTTTCTACGGCTGCGCTATGACTCTCTGAACCCAAGCTTATTGAGATGATATCAACACCTAATGAATTATTTGTAGGATTCAAGTTTTCCGTGATGTAGTTAATTGCGTCTGCCATGTCATTCGGATCGCCAATCGGATTTTCTTTATTGACGCCAATATCGTTCATGACCTTGAATGCATAAAATTTTGCATCGGGTGCCACGCCACGCACGCCAATCCCATTATCATCTGCACAGATAATGCCTGCACAATGCGTTCCGTGCCCGTTTAAGTCTTCTGCATACGAAACATTGCTCCACAGTCCTGTTCCTATACCTAAAAAGTTCCGTGTTCCCAGTAAATTCTCAACAAGATCTGGGTGATCTGAATCAACACCCGTGTCCAAAACTGCAACTACAACAGGATCTGATGCATTAGTTTTATTAACTCCAGTCATGCCTATGGCATATGCAAGATCCGCTTGCACGGTAAATAGATTCCATTGGTTATAGTAATACGTGTCTGGAACGGCTGAACCTGCACTTGCTCTCAAGTATTGTGCGTAGGATGACGTTGATACACCAACCTGCACGTTAATCGAAACGACTCGTGGGGGTATTATTATCATCGAAGAACAGAATAGTAAAATAATCAAAGAGATCAATAATACCATTCGTTTCTTTGCAATTTTTTTCATTTTTAAAGTCCCACCAACGATGCTATCATGTATGTCGTGATACTTATTTTTATATGTAAATTTATTTGAAGAGAATCTGTTATTACTTAAGAAAAAATTCATGTTTTATAAATTCTAACTTGAGAGAGATGAGAGAAAAACCGGTCCACTTTCATCTTTCAAAATATAAATTTAAAAAGAAGAGGATCTTTTATATCAAGTGATGATTTTAAACTCGCCCTAAATTGGCGAAGATTCGATTAATTCGATAAATAATAGATGAGGTAATACCTTGGCTGCGGAATTCGACGAAATGATCAAAGAATTGGAAAACATATTCGAGCAATTATTGACACGGGATAACACACCTGATCAAGAAGTTACCCTTAAAATGAAGATCTTGAAGCTGTTATCATCAATTAAGGCCTATGCTGAGGTCAAAAGTAGCCTGTCTTCACAAGGTCTTATCCAACAATTGGATGTGTTACAATCACGACTTTTAGAATGGGATCCATTTGGACCTTGGTTTAAAGAGGTAAAAGAATTAGTATCTTCCGTTCAAGATGTTATTACAACTGCTAAAAAGGTCAAGTTCGAAGAGACGATGCCTGTGGAACGACAGGGCGGAATATCAAATATTGCTTTTAATGATTTTAAGATGAAAATTGAGAATGAGATAGCGCGACTTCGTAAGGACATGAATGAGATTAAAAGTGTTTTAAAGTCCGCTATTAAAGGTGAGATCAGACCAATAGCTAAACCAAAGGAAAAACCCGTGGCTGTTGTTATTCCAAAAGTAAAACCTGTTTCTCAACCTACTACTGAAATCCCTCCTCCCGTAAATATTCCCATTGAAAAACCTCAACCAAAGCCTGTTGAGCTCCCGCAACCCGTTCCCATTACAGAACCACCTGAACCCGAACCGGAGCCGGAGCCCCAGGATTTTTCGAACCAGTTCCAATCTTCAAGAATAACTGAAAAGGCAAAACCCGATACATTATTTGGAATTTTCAGCCCGAATACAGGTCCATCGCCACGTCCTCCCATAAGTGCATCCGCTCCTGCAACTCCACAACCAAAACCAGTCCCGCTACCAAGTACAAAACCGCAGGCAACGGCGATTCCTGCGGACAATGCTTCTATTTCTGAAGAAACCGATTCTGAAAAACTTTATCAGGAACTCGTTTCGCTTGAAGGTCGTCGATTTGCTCTTGAAATGGGAATTCGGGACATCAAGCAAAAATTTGAATCAGGACAGGGTATGTCCGAAGATGAATACAAGAGAAATCTTGAAGAAAAATTAGCTGAATTAAAACAAATCTCTGATACGATCGATTTAATCCGAGAAAAATTAGATTAATTCTTCATTCTAATGAAAAGGATCTCGTTCCACGTAGTTTCACTAATTCATTCTTCATTTTTTTAAAGATTTCATCTTTAAATTCGACATTCCAGAAATCATCCAATTTAGCTGGCATGTTTTTTGTTTCATGAATTAATGCTTGTATTAGCATCTCAATTTTGTCCAACTGTTTTACAAGCCGTGCCCAAGTGCTACTTTTTTCCTCAAGGGTGAGCCACTCTGCGAGAACATCTGCTTTGATTAATTCATTCAGCTGGATCATTGCATTTTTTTCTTTTTCAAATTTAAGTGCTTGTGAAACTCCTGACTTTGGTGAAATATCTCCAATAATCGATTCTGCAATGTCGTGGACCAAGGCGCCCGCAATCGCCTTTTCTTGGGTTTCTTCACGTGAATCCGTCATACAATAACAAAGCAGGGCGACTCCAAATACATGATCTGCTACGCTCTCAATTCGATTGAATTGTATTTCGTGATCAAGCCATCCCTGACGTTTGATTTTTTTCAATTCAATGGTTTTTTGAAAAAATTCTCTTGTTAAATTTCTCATTTTTCATCGTTTTCTTATTCAGCTTTCTTTATAGGCATCAAAAAAATCGATTCTTAGGTTTTCTTTGACGTCTTTCATGATCCATGCCGTGGAAAATGCCGTTTTAGCTCTTTCAATTGGACCAAAAAGTAGGAAATCGCTAAATATTTGGGCTGCTGCAATCAAGCTTGCTTCTCGGACTTCTCGCGTGGTTTTTTCTTTTTGAAATCGTGATAAATAATAGGCAATATTTCCAGGTCCGCATCCAACCGGATAACCTAGTGTCGATTTTATTAGGATGTTTGCTTCGATTGCATCTGCAAGTGAAACAAAATCTGTTAGAACGTTATCAACCAAGAGCTGCTTTATTCCAAGTTCGTGCGCAATCGGAATGAGACCCTTTTTTCCTTTTTTAAGCCCCTGCGTGATTAAAAGATATCTTCGTGCGGCATCACAGGACTGCGTTGCCGAATCCCACGAAAAAATGATGGCAGTCTTGACTTTAGTCTCCCGTATCACCTCAAGTTCATCAGGAGGGTTCAACCATATGGAGTCATAAATCACGCGATCCATGAGTTTCTGTTCATGACAGTATTTTAAACCACGGATCCGGGCATCGAGAAAACCATCTATGATGATTGGACCATTATAATGTTCTACAATGAATTCAATAAAACGCACCATTGCATCAGGATGTTCTGCAACAATGTCAAGCATTCCAGGTATGTTATATTCATCAGAATATGAAATGAAATTATTTAGTTGTGTTTCTGCTCGCTTCTTATCGAATAATCCTTTTTCGGAATCTCTTATCACGTCATGACCGCTATAAAAAATCGATCCAACCAGAACAACAGGATTTTTTCCCTGAGGACCCCCTATTTTGACTCCTGCAATTTCATATTCGTGTAATTGAACCATGAACATCGCCAAGATTAATGGAATTTAATTGATTTGATTAAATGGGTAAATTATAAATTTTTTTAGCATTTTTCGTCGTCGCATCGGCTACCTCTTTTTTTGAGGTATTTTTTAATTCCGCGATTTTTTCTGCACTTATAGCCACGTATGCCGGCTCATTTCTTTTATATCCTTTTGGTGCCAGAAAAGGAGCATCGGTTTCTAGAACCATTTGAGAAAGAGGTGTTATGCTAGCCGTATTTTGATGAACACGACGATTTGTAACAGATGTGGGAACCGAAATCCACCACCCTAAATTAACTACCTTGCGAGTCTGTGTCTTGTTTCCACTATAACAGTGCATTAGTACTCTTGATGGAGTATCTATATTTTCACTCAAGATCCGAATGGCTTCGTCATTAGCATTTTCATCTTGCTGATTGCGACTATTGCGCACGTGGATTACCAAAGTTTTATCAAGTTCAATTGCAAGTTTTATGAATTGAATGAATGCTTTTTTTTGCTCTTCTCTTTTCTTCAATTCCGGAACCCAGTAATAATCTAATCCCACCTCACCGATTGCAACGATTTCTTTCTCATGTTCTTTGATCAATTTTATTGTTTTGGATACCGTTTTTGATGACACTTGAGGCGGATGCAATCCTAATGAGAAAAAAACATAACCCTGAAACTTTCTAACGATATTTAACGTATCCTGAATTTCTGGTCCGATTGAAGACGTGATCACGGCAACCAGTCCATTTTTTTTGGCACGATCGATTACCTCTGGTAAATCGTTTTGAAAAGATTTCCAATTTAAATGACAATGGCTGTCGATCAATTGAATTTCTGCCAATTTCGGTTCATCCTAGATCTGCTTTCGTAAACAGATCATAAATAAAAAATTCAATTAAATATTAAATGGTTTTAGCTGGTGAAAATTGTAATGACGCTCATTATTTTTACGGGAATACCATCTGTTGGCAAGACGAGTATTGCAAAAGAGTTGATTTCGTTAGCTCGGGAAAGAGAAATCAGCATTACTCGTGTAGATTCCGATGAATTACGTGAACAATTTTACAGGGAGGGATTTAACCCTGAACTTGAAGCTAAAATTAAAGAAAAAACATTGGAAAGTGTCAAACAACTTCTACAAAAAGATTGCCACGTGATTAGCGATGATTTAAACTATTACAGGTCAATGCGTCATGATTTGATCACGCTCGCTACAAAACAGGGGACAAACTATTTCATCATTCACGTAACGGCACCACTCGAACGAGCACTTGAATGGAATGAGAAACGTGGTCTTCCGATCCCTCAAGACGTGATAAGAAAAGTCCACGAAAGATTTGATCGATTTGAAAAATATCGTTGGGACACTCCCTTGCTCGTGATTGAATCGGATAAAATGACGACATCTGAAGCCGCAATATTCTTGCTTCAAGTTTTATATCAACGTTTTTTTGAAAAACCGCCGCCAAAGAAGGAACCGTCTCTCCACCTTCCCAATGTTGTTGAGCAATTAGACCTTTTCTTGAGAAGTCAAATATCTTCCTTTCTTTCAACTCATCCTGATAAAAAACTTGCTAAAACAGTTAATAAACTGAGAAAGATGGTTTTAAAGAAAACCAAAAAAGAAAAACTGACTATCGATGAAGGAAAACTAGAATTTCAACGACTATTAGAACAGTTTGGCATTCAAATGGATTAAGACTTCTTTTTTCAAGGATGCTCGGATATCCACTTCCGAAGCTTCTCCCATAAACCAAGATCCAACGCGTATGAGTCAGTCATTAGTGTGTGGTATCCATGCTCGATTAAATATAATGTCTTGTCCTCAGATGGACATTTATCAAAGAATTCTTGCACTCCTTCTGGCGAGACGGCATTATCTTCCGTGCCTTGGAAGATTAAAATTGGACACGAAAGCTCGTGAACGGCTTCTTTAAATGCCTTTTTTATGTATTTATTTAATCTTAGCACGTATCGGGGTGAAAATTTATCAAGATGGAGCGGATCCGTTGCATCATATTGAATGTGGTTCTCATTTCGAATGCCCACGTGCTCCCGACCCCTTGCAGAAATGATTCGTGCCCCCGGGCTGAATGGATATACCAATAAGGACATCATGCCAAGCAACATGTCTTTTGCTGAAAATTTTACGTTCATTTTTATTGCAGGGCTGAAAAGGATGATGCATTCCGCATCATTTGGATATTGGACTTGATAATTAACGGCTGCACAGCCGCCCATGCTCTCTCCAAGTAATATTATGGGTTTATTTGCATGTTTGGATTTAACAAGCTCAATAATCTCGTGGGTATCATCAAGAATCAGTTTAAAATCCTTCAAGTCGCCTCTCCTCCCTTCCGATAAACCATGACCGCGGTAGTCTGGTGCAATGACGAGAACTTTTAGGTCCACGACGTGATCTGCAAGTATCACGAAGAATTCCGAATGGCCTCCCATTCCATGTAGGACGATAAGAATTTTTTCTGCTTCTTCTTCCGAGCCCCAAATGCGACATGCTAATTTGAGACCTTCTTTATTCTCGATATATTTGATTTTCCCTTCACCTGCGATGGGATTTCCACGCAGTTTTTGAAGGAGCGGATTTATTGGTCTTTGTTCTTCAAGCATGAAATTCACCTGTTCAGGATCTTCATGTATTCTTCACCAATTCCAGAACCGATCACGACGCGATCATGTTTGATACCTGTTTTCACGTGAAAAACGCGTTCAAGCATTCCAAAAACTTCTATTTGATCTCCGATTTCTCCTAAGCCACGAAATTCCCCAATCATTGATATCACTTCCGTGGGAATGTCTTTGGAATCGATATATGACGCCTCGTTGCAGGGTTCCCACCCTGAAATCTCATAAGTAGCAGGTCGAAAAACCGATTCACTATTTGCTAGGATCGTGGCGTGGAATTTGACTTGCTTGAGCGGCTCATATTGAAATAAATCATAATTATTTTGTATTTCTTTCAAGGTTCGGGTTGCATTAAAGACAAATTTCGTTCCATCATGCACGCATTTATTTAACCGATATTCATCGGTCGGTATCTCAAAAAGATAATCGATGACGTTTCGTTTTACCATTTCTGCTATTGCTTTTTTTACTCGAAGGAAATTATCTGCCCCATAAATAGATATGTCAATATCGCTATCTTCACCGTGCATTCCTGTTAGAATCGACCCATGAATTCCGAAATTCTCTAATGAAACACCTGATTCGTGAGATATAAGTTTAATTAATTCCAATGCTTTCTTTTCTAATTCATCTGCTTTTTCTTTTTGAAGTAACTGCTGTAAGCCGTCTTCTGGTGAAAATACTCTTTTGATTTTTGAAAAAGGAACGCTAAAGACTTTTTTCCTTAATTGTTGACTCTCAAAAACATATTCTGGAAAATCGAGTTCGAATGCTTGCATTATTTTGTTGAAATTCTCTTCTGAATATAGTTTCTTAGGACGAATATAAGCGCGTTCGTTTCGTTTCCACACGTGTGGGATGAAATCTATCGGAAAATGTTCTCTTAGTTCCACGGGAATGTATTTCAGATAGCTGATTGCCATGTTTTGCGGGTGATCATATCCAAATGCATAAAAAATGAAGCCATCCGAGGACAGGATGATGTCGCCGTCTCTAACAATGAAATTTTTTAAATCAGCATTCATTAGTTTCTCTTAGGTATGCATCAAATTAAATCTTCTTAAAAGATTTAACATGCAAGATTTCCGTGCGATTTGCTCGCTCCATTAAAGAAGGCATTTTTGATAATGATTAATCAAGACTCATACCAAAAGAAGCCATCACGTATTTTAAAAGACGAATTTCTTTTACGTGGAGCCCTCAGTAATTTATTTAAGATGTTAATTGAATCAATAGATCTATTCGTGGAGTCTAAAGTCTGTTTTGGAAAATGCTAAACTTGAACTACTTTACTAGTTGGAAAACTCATGATATTCAAGGACCGAGATTTTCTCATAACAAAAGAAGGTTTGATCTTTCGAGTATATGGTTACACGCATCCGCCAGATGCCGCTGTATGTGACGTAGAATATGCACCCGAAACAATCTATCAAACATCTGACCCTCGTGCCATTCGCTTTCTTTATAGAGGTCATTCGGATGACACCAAGCAGCATTCCCGGTATTACAAGTTTTATTTTGATGGTGGGCTAAAATTCGTCCAAAAGCGATATCCCGAATATCAGGTTAATTTTAGACCATTAAACGTTAAATTAGTCGGATTGAAAGAAACGCAAATCACGGAATTTCGATCACCTCAAGAAAAACTGCGATCGATCTTGGCAAATGATGAGAAGGATCCGTTAATACAGACCACTCAAGACATAATCGACATCATTACTGATCATTCTACTCTAAAGCCGAACGATTTTGGATGCTTTGGTTCGATATTGCACGATTTTTACCACGTCAAATACAGCGATATTGACCTGACGTGTCATGGAAAAAAAGAACTCCGGGAATTAAGAGAAACCTTGAATGATTTTTACGTGCAGGATGAGCATCCCATTAAAAATGAGTTCGATTTTTGGACAAAAGATATTGAGGAAAGCAAGCATTGGCACTTTGTGAATTATCCCATAAAGGATTATCCTCTCTATGAGCGTAGAAAAGCCATATATGCCGTGACAAATTCTCCATTGCTGAACCGCCGCATAAAAATCGAATTTGAACCCATTAAAAAGGAATCTGAATTTAAAAACGAATATGAGAATCTCCAGAACATTGAACACGTTGGCTGGATCGAAGTCGTTGCCGAAATAACTGATGACGATGATGCGTTTTACCTTCAATCGCTCTACTCAATCAAGATCTTAAAAATTGAAAGGGGACCACGAGTCGAAATTGATCGAGTTTGTAACTTCTTGGAAGAATATAGGGGAATCGTTCAGAGGGGAGAAACGGTCGTGATCAAAGGTAATCTAGAAAAGGTGACTACCGTGTCTGGTATATTTTATCAGATCACGTTATCATATGGTCATCGCAATTATGAAAAACAGGTTTTGAAGTTAAAAAGCCCTACAAATCTCGCTGATTAATGGAAAAAATAGAAAAATGATACCAACACGCTCTAATATTCACCAAACTATTGAAAACTCCCATTATTTCTGATTCAAAACTCGAAATTAATTTCATTCATCAATAGAAATCATTCAAAATAGTTGTATTTTATTGCATTGATTATTAGACGAGTCTTTGAAATTGATGTTGTATTCATTTTATGATTGGCATTAAATCATGTTGTCATAAAAAAAAAATGAGTAGCATGCATCTTGAAAAGTCGTTTGAAACATCACCTTTTTTTGTCGAATCTCAAGGGCGTGAGGATTGTGTCGGAAGCAAAGGTGTTTACACCAAAGGAGCTTACGAGAAACCAAAGCTTTTATATAGTACCAAAATAAAAAATTAATATACCCAAACAATTCAAACACTTAAAACAAAAAAATTAACAAAACCTAGAAAAGAAAAATTGAGGGATGAATTATGGCAAAAGCCCCCAAAGTAATAACAAAAACTGCCCTTCGCAGGCTAATGAAAACTGAAGGCGATGCTTCAATCGTAAGTGCTGACGCTATTACGGCTCTAATTGATTATTTACAGGATCTCGCAGTTGATATCACTAAAAAATCACTAGCCATCTGTAAACACGCAAAGAGGAAAACCATTAGTAAAGAAGATGTAAAATTAGCCATTGCCGCATTATAATATCAAAACAAACCTTCTTTTTTTTTCTCTTCATTGCTTTTTAAAGTTCTTTTTTGCGTTTAGTCAACCAATTCTTGATTTCAACATGAAATTCTGTTCAAAATAAAAAACTACAAAGAATAAAAGAAATCTCGCCTATAGTCCGTGTTAATGACAAATAAAAAAAAAAGGATTAGGTTATTTAACGGCCATCTTAATATCTGACTTCGTGACTGTCTTGCGTTTAGAATTAAGTGTTAATTCCAACGCCTTTTTCGTTATATCAATGGCTCTATTTTGTAGATGATCCTGTAAAACGATGACTGCTTCTGAACTAACAATGTCTGCATCCGCTTCTTCTTTCATGAGGCGCCGCAGTGCAGTACGGGTAATGACTTGTGAGCCACCCTCCTTTTTAGGTGCCGCTTTTGGTGCAGCCTTCGGTTTTGGTTTTGATTTCGTTTTTTTAGCTTTCGGAGACAATATTCATCCCTCATTAAATTTGTTCTGATCAATCTCTTATCGGCATTATGAAAAGCGTCAGAACGCTAAGCTCCACTTACAAAAATTTCCCATCTTGGGAAACGTAATCGTTCCGAATAAAAGATAATCAACATTTTTTTAAGGTTTGAAGTGTGTACGAATAAGCTCTTTTTAATACTAGTATTTAAAACAATCGATCTTTTCCTCTTCAACCAATTAAAATCAGCTCGACAAAATTTCATACCAATAATGATTTATCGTTAGATCATAATGAACCGAAAAAATCACAATGTTTCATCTTTTTCGGGATCTGGAATATTCAATATTTGAATGGATAGAATCATCTTGAATCGCGTTTTTGGTAATTCGAAAGCTTGGAAAAGTGAAGATTTTCTGGATCTTGGGATTTTTTTCATCATCAAGAACTTGTAATTTTTTGAACAAAATGAAGATATTTATTAACGTTGATGAACATTCAAGCCAATTCGGGCAGAAATTACATGATGCTTTGATTAGATTTTTCTAGGAAATGAAATCGATTCATTGCATTTCCTGCTTATCTATTGATACCACATTTGAGTACATAAAATCCGTAAAGATCATTAATTTAGCCATGTTAAATGTTCTGCTTCTTCTTTTAATGATACATCCTTAGATACGGTCTCTTTCTAATTCTCCCAGTTTTTGCATTAAAAAATAAAAAGGAAAAAAACCAAATGATTAATCGGTGGCGGCTTTGAAAAACGAGATCCATGGAATTGCTTTACCTCAATTCAAATATTATGAACCCAAAAATTACCATCCAAATTGGGATGAAATTCGTGAAGAATCTCACGCACTTGCTAAAAAAATTGCCGCCAACATGATGCCATTTACTTTTCGCCTCAAAATTACAAGTAGAAAGCGTCGATTTTTCGCCATCATCAAATTACTCAAGAATCTATTTATAAATAAGCACAGGGCGGCAAAGGGTTACGGAACAGCTTCGTAAAACTTGGACAATCCTGCACGTTTAATTTTTTTTTAGCGAGCATTCCCGTGATGACACGCGGTTCAATGAACTTTATCGCCGATCTTCTTCATCATGAGTTCGTGGTTGAGGATCGGTCGTGCGGCGGAGGAGCTCGGAGTTTGCCCGAAGACTTTAAGAAGATGGGAACGCGCGGGCAAGATACGATGCGTCCGCACGGTGGGCGGGCACCGCAGGTTCAGCGTCTTGGAAGTGTCACGGGTTCGTGCTGGGCGGAAGCAGGTGCAGTCCATCAGGGCGGCGTTGTACTGCCGCGTGTCATCGCACCAGCAGAAGAAGCAGGGAGACCTCGACAGGCAGGTGGAAGCGGTAGTGGAGCATTGCAAGAAAAAGGGATACGACATCGTGGGCAAGCATCGCGATGTGGGGGGTGGTTTGAACGCGAAGAGAAGGGGACTGAGAAGGCTTTGCGAAAGAATCGAGAAGGGCGAAATCATCAAATACTGCAAAAGAAATTTAATCGAAATTCAATTTTGAGAAAAGTCTTGCAGTATTTTCATTCAAATTTTTTGATGACAATTTAATTTGGGATGTTTATGTCATGCGATGGATAAAAGATACCGATTTGGTACATTGGGCAGATTATCGTGATTGCCAAAGTTGCTTACCACTTGTCATTCGCCGATTGATTCGTGCAACCAGCACGGATATTAAAGACATTCGTTTTCCTTCAGGTGAAAGTATTTCATTACGTGGATGGGATGGAATTCTTGAATCAAATTCTGAAACTGAAAGAATTCCATTGGGAATGTCGGTTTGGGAAATTTCTGCACAAAAAGATCCTAAAAAAAAGGCAAATGAAGATTATGATAAAAGAACCGGGAACCCCTTAGGTTTTGAACCATCCAAATCAACATTTATTTTCGTAACACCCCGCAAATTTTCTTCTAAGTGTAATTGGATTGAAGAAAAAAAAGACCAAGGCCTGTGGAAGGATGTGAAGTTTTATGACGCAGTTGATTTAGAAGAATGGTTAGAACAGGCTCCCGCTGTTGGAGCTTGGTTGGCAAAAAAGTTACATCTCTATCCCGGGAAAGTTACATCAGCTGAGGAATTCTGGATGGAATGGTCTTCCGTAACTGAACCCAATATTACACCAAGATTGGTAATAGGGGGACGTGAGACACAAAAAGAAGAAGTAATTACGTGGTTAAAATCAGAACCATCAATTATGGTAACTCAGGCTTATAGTAGGGAAGAAACAATCGCTTTTCTTATTGCTTCCGTTAAAGACATATCGGATGAAGAACAGGCTCATTTTTTTTCGCGTGTTTTGATAATAGATGATATTGAATCATTCAAAGAAATATTTGAAGCTTTAGATGAAGGAAATGATGTTGATATCGATACGTTATCTCGGCTAGAGTTGTGTTATTTTTCCGTGTTGACAAGTCCTGCTTCAAGACGACC
This sequence comes from Candidatus Helarchaeota archaeon, assembly GCA_029838215.1. Taxonomy (GTDB): domain Archaea; phylum Asgardarchaeota; class Lokiarchaeia; order Helarchaeales; family RDOG01; genus JALGVI01. Next base: position 131,496 of record JALGVI010000003.1, read on the forward strand.
ACCAAAAGCGATAAACGTAACTCTAGCGAATGATCCTAAATTCTTCAGGGATATGATTGATTATATCTACTTTTCCGAAGACAATGGTGATGAAGCGGATGATAACGAATCGGAACGTGAATTCGTTAATGAGCGAGCATATCATACAAGAATTTTACTTGACAACTGGTCTTATTTACCTGGTACTAACTCTGATGGCGATATTGATTTTGACAAACTTCTCACGTGGGTGAGAAAAACTCGAAACCTTTGTCAAGAATTAAATAAACTAAAACATTGTGATTATCATATCAGGTATTTATTTAGTAAAACAATTCGAATATCGGAAGAAGAATGGCCCCCCAAATCCGTGTGTGCAATAATTGACGAGATTAAAAGTATTGACTTAGAAAGGGGTTTTATAATCGGTTTTTTGAATGGTAGAGGTCCCACGATTAAATCTCCATTTGAAGGAGGAACTAAAGAACAAGATCTTTCGGAAAAATTAAATAACCGTGCCAATGATATTTCTGTTCGTTGGCCCAGAACATCAGCATTATTACGAAAGATAGCAAAATCCTTTGAAGATCAAGCCCGGGAAGAGGATAGTGAAGCTGAATTCCGAAGATTTGAACATTAAGTGCTTCACGATATTTAAATAAGGAAAAAATGGAATCAACACAAATAGTAATTGATATTTCATTTCTAAAGGAGAAAAAAAATCGTAAATTAAGAAGCTTTCGTTTCTTTTTCGAATCGAATTGTCTGATTCCCGAGGTAAAACGACATGCCTCATCCTCCATTTTAAATTGATTTTTAAACATGCCGAATTTCTTGAAGAAATTTTTCTGAGCAAGAGATCGTGATTATAAAGATGCATTCAATTTCAGCCTGAATGAGAACATGACACTTCATTCGTTTAAAAATAAAGGGAACTGCTGTTTTTCCTGTAAAAGAATCGAATTTCTGGTCAAAATTTTTAATCAACGCTTCGATGGCATTTCGAGAGATTGTTTTCCCTTTTCGATATCCAAGTAATTTTAATGTGGCATTTTTGGTGAAAATGATTTTTCTGGACATGAGAACAACCACCTAACGTTAGGTGGCGGCAATATATAATTCTTTCCATTACATAACATTAGTTGGAATATATTAAAAGATTTTACCGCGATTAAATATGTATATATATGATAAATCATAAAAGATAACATGATATTATGACCA
>JALGVI010000111.1 GCA_029838215.1 Candidatus Helarchaeota archaeon
GATTTTCCCTCATTTTATTCAAATAAAATGAGTTTATTGTTTATTATTATTATTATTATTAATAATTACTATCATTTGACACTGACTGTCCGAATCTAAAATATTTAGAAATCCCTCGAAATAGATTAAAAGAAATTGATCTTATCCCCTTAGAGGATTGTCCAAATTTAGTTTTATTCGCCCTAGATCTGAATAAATTGGAACGAATTAATCTCAAACCCTTGCAAAACTGTAGGAATTTACAAATATTGTACCTTAACATGAATAGATTGACGGAAATAGACCTCACGCCGTTAACTCATTGTGAACAATTAAGAGAACTTAGGCTTGATGGCAATCTCTATAATTCCATAGATCTTCAACCCCTAGCTTCCTGCCAGAACATTGAAAGCCTGGTGGTTGATGATGTTGATATAATAGCACCTGATTTGCCAAATTTTTATTTCGACAAAATAACACGTGAAGAACGAGTTTGGGATGAAGAAGAAAAATAAAAAACCCGTGCTCAAACTACTGACGAGCATTTTATCGGCAAGATCCTGCCTAAATCTTCGTAATCGTGAAGTATCCCATGTTTTTCCCTCAAAAAATCCAATATGTCCATATGCATCGATAATAATTCAATCTCTCACAATCTTCCAACAGTTTGGATCTCTTTTTAAATAATTCTTACTTACAATATTTGTTATAGCTGGGCACCCCGTACAGCTCCATTTCAGGGTGCATTCCTGACACTCTGATTTTTCCCGGATTTCTCGTAATTGATTTAGCTCCTTAGACAAGGTAAAAATTTCCCGTATTGATTGTTCAGGAACTTTTCCGATTACAATGGGTAATCTACGACATGCAACCACGGTTCCATCTGAAAGGATTGTTATACCCATATTCCCGATATAGCAACCACCAAAATATATTTCTGGTTTTTCCAATAAATTCTTTCTGATTCCCAGTTGATGATAGAGTAGCTCCCATAATTCGCCTTCTTTTTCAATGAATCGAAATTTAAATCCATGATGCTTTAAATCTATTATCTTCTCAAAAACTCTTAACAGAAGATCTCTATAATCCTCTGTGTTGATTAACTCTTTTTCAAATGCATTTCCCTTCCCAATCGGAACAATTCTTGAAAAAGCAAATAAATCCACGAATTGATTCTTCACTAAAAAATCTAATAATGGAACAAGGTCGTGTTTGTTTCTATTACTTAATGTAAACATAACAGATCTCGTGATTTGATACTTCCCCAAGAGTTTTAATATAGAGATCGATTTCTCAAAATGTCCTTTTCCCCGAAAATAATCATGGGTTTCTCTTAGACCATCCAGACTAATTTGAAATGAAGAGATTTTTAAATTCCTCATTTTTTCACATTCTTCGGCGGTTATTGAAGGATTCCCTAAGATTTGACAATGAATTCCTTGAGAATTTGCAAATTCTAGAATTTCCCAGACTTTAGGGTGTAGTAACGGATTCCCTCCTGAAAAAACAATGTATCCATTAGCGCCCCAGATCTCTAATGTTCTCTTATAATCGATTATTATGTTTTGAATTTCTTTAAATGATAGAGGATTCTTCTTTTCATTCTCAAATCGTTCTCCATCAAACATATAACAAAATTTACAGTTATTCTCACATAACGTGGTGATATGCCATTGAATAGTAAAGGACGTTCCTGACGATTCCATTTCTATCCCCCCTGCAGTAGTTCTCTTAATAAAAGGTAAAATTCTTGAATTCCTGTCTTATACTTCTCTATAGTTTTAGAAAATTTCAATCCATTTTGGATAATAGTTGATTTCCTATCAGAATCATTACGAATTAATATAATTTCTCTGATTAAATCGTGTATTCTCTCCTCATTGAACGTGAGAAAAGCATTTCCTGACTCCTCTAAATGATATGGAAACTTTCTATAGATTTCCTCACTTATTGCTGTTAACGTTCCACAGGCCATTGCTTCACGGGGAATTACCGTATTATGTATATCTATGCCGAATCCCATTTCTGGACAAATTACAATATCCAACGTTCGATATAATTTCGGCATATTCCATGGATATTGAAAATTCATTAATTTTATTTTATCATTTATTTTTAGATTTCTTGCAATTTGCCTAATCTGTTCTCTATTCTCATTATATGCAGAACACGTGATATAACCAACTACATTTCCATCCAATTCGGAAATTCGTTTTATGATTTCAATAAAATAATATAACCCCTTTTCTCTGCTTGGTTTACCTATTAAACCCAATTTTAACACTTGACCCCCTTCTTTTTCAAAATTGCCAATTTTTTCTCCGTCTGGCTGGAAAATTGAGAGATTTACTGCCCTTTGATTATTGAGAACTTCAATTTTCTCTTCTTTCATCCCCATTTCTCGGAAGAAAGGGACTAAACCTATATTTGTAATCAATTTTTTCGAATTTAGAATAATATCCCTTAAAAAGAAATGGATACTTGGACTCGGTAATAATCTTCTCAAGTCGCTTCCAGCATGTTTCAGGATGAAAGGAATATTAAATTTTTTAGAGAGATAATAAGCCACGTATCCGTAAGGCAATAAATACTGGCATTCAATGAGGTCGATTTTAAATTTTTCACAAATATGCATTCCCAAATTGATCAGTTTTTCACTTTTCAAAGAATAACTTGGGATAAAACTTGGATTCGATAGAGGATCGGTGTTATAAATTTTTAAATTCGGATAATTGTTATATTCCTTCAGCAAACTTTTATGAAAGGGGATTCTATATGTCGATTCAACCTCTAAAGCGTTGGTTAATACAAAATATGTCAAATCCGAATAAGTCTCTACAAGTCCTCTAATTCGCCAATAATTTTGGGCCGAAACACCCCCTTGAATTGGAGGATATTTTCCTATATATAGAATATTGATTTTAGAGCCTCCTTTAATTAATAATAATCTAATTTTTCATATAATTGAAATATAGAGAAATTCTCGGGCATTTCTCCATGATTTTGGACAAAAATGAAATGGATTAAATCAAGAATTATCATTTCAAAGTCATTTTTCAAATATTGCAAAAAGGGATGTTTTTTTCTCCAATGCCGTGGTATTATTTCACTTGCAAATTGATTGAATTTATCTGAAATCGATGATAAAGAACGTGGCATAGCATTCTTTGGACGATTATAAAAAAAATCATCAATAACCAAGAAATTTTTCAATATGGATTTTAAAATCCATTTCCGCTTTCCATTATTGATCTTTAATTGCTTGGGTATAAGTCTAACAAATTCAATGTTGCATAGATCAAGATATGGGACACGGGTTTCTATTGAATTAGCTAAAGTACCGTGGTCGAAAATTAACAGATGGTTATTTACTAGCTGTTCATGTGACCATAATTCAAATAGAAAATCAATCAAGTCTTGTTCATCCTTATAATTGTTCAACGTTTCCTCCACCTTCTCAATTAATTTGGTACTCTTGTCCATTAACTTGATTTCCTGAATTTTTTTATGAAGGTTATCCCAAAATGCTTCAGGTTTCAGATAAATGTTATACCCTCCATAGAATTCATCGCTTCCCTCTCCACAAATTAAAATCTTAATTCTTGGATTGAATTCCTTCACTTTTTTTGATAAGAAGTAACTAGCAAATCCATTTAATCCCGAAAGTAAGTAAACTGCCTTTGGTAAGCCATCCAAAAATTCTTTCATTGTGATATTTATATTAAATAAAGGATACTTGGCGATTTTTGATATCTTATTTGCCCAAATATAATCTGGATTTGTTTCACTACCCAGAAAAAAGCAATTTATTTGAGTTAACCTAATTCGTTTTGCTAAAAAGAGTAGCAAACTCGAATCAATTCCACCTGAAAGCATTAACCCTATAGGATATACATCTGAATGTGAATATCTTTTGTACATCGACTTTTCTAGGATTTTTTGTTGCTCTATTATAAAATCCACATTTTTTTTAAGATTAAAGCGATTTTTTTGAACTAAATATTTCTTTAAACTAAGTTTCAACTCAGATCTATGTAAAATAATTTTTAAATAGTGGGAAGGGGGAATTTGTTTAATACCTTCAAATAGATTTTCGTTATAATCACTAAAACCAAGAACGTGTTTGTTAATCAAATACTTTTCATTGATTTTGGGATGAAATAATTCACACGCACATATGGATTTAATGTCTGAAGATATGATTAGCACCTGATCTCTTTGGTCCACAAAATAATAAAGAGGTTTTATGCCAATCGAATCTCTAAATAGGAAGAGCTTTTTGTTATTTTTATCGAGTAAGAAAATTGCAAACATTCCATCTAGTCTTGTAACAAAATCCGCCCCATAGGTTTCGTAAGCAGTTTTTATTAATTCAAACTCCGTCTGATTCTTATTTACACCCATTATCTTGGCTAAATCCTGACAATTATAGATTTCCCCATTTAAAAAGGCGATTATTTTATCCATTTTCGAAAAAACGTTTTTAATATCTTTATCAATGTTTTTTATCTTGAGTCTTGTAAATCCAAAAAATAAGTTGTCCCATTTATCAAACCACGTTTCATCTGGACCTCTATGCTCCAAATTTTTCAAAAGATTTTTGAAATTCAACTTGTTACTTGTCCAGATCCCAAAAATTCCGCACAAACTATATTTTCACCTTTTTTTCTCTAGAATTAATCCATTGATAAATAATATATCTAAATTGGAAGAATAGAAAGATTGAATGGCAGAATCTATGCTTTCAATTATTGGTTCTTGTCCTATATTAAAAGAGGTGTTCAGAACCATCGGAATTCCTGATACTTTTTCAAACTCTTTTATAATTTGATAGAAAAAACTATTTTCTTTTTGCTCTACGGTTTGAAGGCGTGCTGTATTATCTATATGAAGAACTCCCGGTATTTCTCTGGCTTGTTCCTTCTTCACGTCAAAATTCAACGTCATAAAAGGACTCTCAGGTTGAATTGGAAAAAAATATTCTTCTAAATTTTCTATAAGAATCGAGGGTGCTAATGGTCGCCATTCTTCTCGGTTTTTTAGATAATTTACCCTTTTTTTAATTTCATTCGAACTTGGCGAAGCTAATATTGATCGATTTCCCAGAGCCCGCGGACCATATTCCATTCTATCGATAAAAACCCCTATAATTTTTCCTGACGAAAGCATTTCTCCTATAAACTTCGCTGAATTTTTCGTCCAAGTGAAATTTAACTTATAATCCTCCAATTTTTTAATCGTTTGTTCTTCAGAATACTCCGTTCCTAGGTAAGTGTTTTGATAATTTAAAAAGGAAATTCCTGTTTTTTCGAATAATAATTCCGCTGCCGCCCCTAAAGCCAAACCAGCATCATTCGAGGCTGGTTGAATAAATATGTTTTTAATTTCCTTGAGGTTTTTTAAAATTGCAGAGTTCAATTTGCAATTAAGCGCAACCCCTCCTGCCAGACAAATGTTTTCAATTTTATAAGTTACAAGAAACTCTTTAAGACATTTAATTATCGCATTTTCTAATTCTCGTTGTAACATTGCAATATAATCTAATTTTTCTTTGGAGAAGAGGGGTAAATGAGAAATTTTCTTTTTGATTTTCTTTTGTAAATGATAGTTAAGAATGAATTGTTGTCCATCGTATGCAATAACATTCTCAAATTTCGATTGTGGATTTCCATAAGCACTTAAAGCCATTCCCTTTCCTTCACAAAACCCGAACTCACCTAATTTCAAGATATTTTTACACGCATCCGTATAAATGAATCCTAACGATTGGGAATATGGAAATTCTTTTAATTTCGTGATTTTTCCATCAGATCCCTTAAAGATAGCAGTAGAAACTGAATTTCCAGAATTATCAATGGTTAAAATGATAGCTTCCTTAAAATTACTACAGCGATATGCACTACTTGCATGAGAACGGTGATGGTCAAAAATTTTATAAGGAACTGAAGGCGGTATTTTCTTCCTGATATATTTCTCGAATCTATATCGATTTACATTAAATTCTTCGTATATAGGAGGAGGGAACGTTGCTAACGCTACGAAATCAATATCTTCCATAATTAAATTCTCATTTTTCAGCAACGCTTCCAGACACTGTAATTTCCCATTATAACCTGTTTCAATTCCTGGTTGATGTTTAATTCGCGTAAATCTTTCTTCTTCTAAACAAGAATGAATGATTTCGTTTTCAATTAACGATACACTAACATCGTGTGTTAAAATATTGATTCCCAGTATTTTCATAATTCATCTATCGTGATATTTTTTAAATTTTGAATATATTTCCTGATTAAAACCTTGTATAAGTGTATGTCTTCTGCGGATGCACCATAAGCGAATTCTATATTATAATTGAATATAACTACGTTTCTTAAATTCACCAAAATTTCCCATACACCCATCATTTCTGGTTTATCTTTATACCTTTTTAAGAAGGATATAGTCCTAAAAGCTTTCTTGTATAAATTTATTGAATTCTTTTTATGAGCAAAACCTTCTAATGTAACATTCAAGTAACAAATGTCATAAAAATAAGAGAAATTCAAAGGAATTCCTAATATTTCATCTGATGATCGTTGCAAATAAGGATTATACGGATCTATTATGAAAATCTCAACAGGGCATTCATCAGATACTATTATGTTACTAGGATTTAAGTCTCCATGCATTTGAGGAACCATTTCAAAATCAAAATTTTGAATGAAACCGGCTAATTTATTCAAAAAGATATCATCTAATCGAGCAAAATTCAAATCTATATTAATGTCATTAATATCAAGTTTCGTTTCTAAAAAAGAGTTTTTAAGAGTGAAATAGTAGTTCTCCATAAATTCAAAATTTGTCAATGTCGATACGGGGATGTGGAATACGTGTTTAGACGCATTCTCGATTCTTTCTAAAATTTTGTCATAAATTCTAGAAATTTCTGCCAAGTAATCTTTTGAATCCTTTTTTCTTCTGTTATTTCTGATCCAATCTTGGAGGGTTATTCTATCTATCCTTTTCATCTTTAATGCATAACGTCCCCCCTTTTCAGAATCGATTGGTATAATTGCTTCATAAATCTCAGGCGAATAACACAATCCTAAATGAAATTCAAAACCTAAGATTTCTCTTTCTTTTTGATGTCTATTTTTTAAAATTTTATAACAATAAGAATCTGTAATAAAAAGATTTGAAAAGAAACCTTCTATGACAGAAATAGAATCTGCTTTTAATTCATTAAAATTCATTTTTAGAAATAATTTCCTATTTAATGCCCACAACCACAAGACGAGCATCCACATGATGAGCAACCGCCACCACAGCTCGAATCTGGTTTGAATAACTTTAAATTTTTGTTTTTAGAAGCCCAATTTTTATATTTTTTTGCTAATTCTTTTTCTTTTG